>JAZLEX010000056.1:0-23921 GCA_045615485.1 Prevotella sp. | reverse complement strand
TGGTTTCAAGCAAAACCAGCCCTGAAACATCGTTTGCAAAAGGTGTGGAACTGGTAGATTTGAAAGCAAAGAATTACACTCCAGAATTCCAGACAAAGAGCGACGGAGCAAAGACTTGGACTTCATCAAACACACACGTGGCTACAATAGACGAATCAGGTGTGGCTACTATCTTACACAGTGGTGTTACCACAATCACCCTTGAAACTGCTGAAACTGAAACTTATCAGCCAAGCAAGGCTACGATTACCCTTGCCGTGATGAACAAAGAAGCCGATGGTTCTAAGACAAAGCCTCTCGGAGCAGGCGATGTTCAGGCAATGTTTGCATATTATAATCATAGCAGTCAGGAAGTGGTTCTCGACACAATCGCTGACAAGTGGGTCAAAGCTTACATCGTGGGCTGTGCAGATGGTTCGCTTTCAAAAGCCATTTTCGGTACGGAAGGAGCGGTAGAATCTAACCTGCTAATCTCTGACGATGCAAGTACAACAGACGTAAACAACTGTATTCCTGCAGCTTTAGACAACAAGTCAGCTGCACGCGAAGCTCTAAACCTCAAGAATCATCCTGAGAATCTTGGCAAAGAAGTGTTGCTTCATGGTTCAATCATAAAGTATTTCTCTGTTGCAGGATTGAAGAGCATTACAGAATTTGATTTTGGTGCAGGACTATTAGGTGATGCCAACAATGATGGATTTGTAAATGTTAACGACATTACAACAATTGCTACCTATATTCTTACAGGTGAGGCAAAGAACTTTAATTTTAGCAATGCCGATGTGAATGGTGATGGTACAATCAATGTCAACGACATCACAGGAACAGCAACTATTATCCTCGGAAACTAATACCATATTTAAATAACAAAATTATGAATAATCTATTAAAGACAGTTCTCGGAATGGGAACAATCGCAGCTTTGATTGCAAGTTGCGCAGGTGGCAAAGATGCTGCAAATTCATGTTTTAAGCTCGATGCTGCAAAGTATGACACAGTTGTCAATCAAAAAGAAGTTAAACTCTTTACCATGTCAAATGCCAATGGTGTGGAAGTTTCCATTACCAATTTTGGTGGACGCATTGTTCAGATTCTTGTTCCCGACAAGGATGGAAACATGCAAGATGTTGTATTAGGCTATGACAACATTGCACAGTATGTTGATACTGCCAAATATGGTGGCAGTGACTTCGGTGCAGCCATTGGCCGATATGCAAACCGCATCAATAAGGGACAAATCACAATTGATGGCAAGATGATTCAGTTGCCTACAAACAATTACGGACATTGTCTGCATGGCGGTCCACAGGGATGGCAATATCAGGTTTATGAGGGCAAAAAGGTCAACGACTCAACCATTACAATGAAGATGGTTTCACCTGACGGAGATGCTAATTTCCCAGGTGAGGTTACTGCAACTGTAACTTATACCCTTACAGCAGACAATGCTATTGGCATTGCATACGATGCAACAACAACAGCTCCTACATACATCAATATGACAAACCACAGTTACTTCAACCTCAATGGTGATGCTAACCAGATTATTGAAAATTGTATGCTTTATGTAAATTCCGAATACATGACTCCTGTTGACAGCACATTCATGACTACAGGCGAAATGACTAAGGTTGAAGGAACTCCATTCGATTTCCGCACACCAAAGGCTATCGGTCAGGACATTGAAGCCGACAATGAACAGGTTAAGTTCGGTATGGGTTACGACCACAACTGGTGTCTTAACACTTACAAAGACGGTGTTGGCAACGAAAGCGAAATAGCAGCTTCTCTCTGGTCGCCAGTTACAGGAATCCGCCTCGACGTTTATACAAACGAGCCTGGTATTCAGGTTTATACAGGCAACTTCCTTGATGGAACAGCAAAAGGCAAATATGGCAAGACTTACAGGAAACGTGCTGCAATCTGTCTTGAAACACAGAAATATCCAGACACTCCTAACAAGGGCGTTTGGCCAACAGCACTGGTTACTCCTGAACAGGCATACCACAGCCATTGCGTATTCAAGTTCTCTGTAGCAGAAGGACTATAATAATGCACAATGAACAATTGATAATTGATAATTTAACACATAAATTTCAAGATTATGGGAATTTTAGAAGCATTAAAAAATAATGGTTTTGCAACCGTTGACTATATTGTTGTTGTAGTCTATATTATACTACTTGTTAGCCTGGGCTTGTTCCTCTCAAGAAGCAAGAAAGGTGAAGAAAAGTCATCTACCGACTACTTCCTCGCAGGTAACACACTGACTTGGTGGGCTGTTGGTGCATCACTCATCGCAGCCAATATTTCTGCAGAACAATTTATCGGAATGTCAGGTTCTGCATTCGCATCTGGTATCGCCATTGCAGCATACGAACTTATGGCTGCAGCAACTCTGCTCGTTGTAGGTAAGTTCTTATTGCCACTGATGATTGAAAGAAAGATTTTCACTATTCCTCAGTTCCTGAGCGACCGCTACAACTGGGGTGTTGGTCTTTCGTTCTCAATATTCTGGCTTTTCCTTTATGTATTTATCAACCTTACTTCAGTAGCATGGCTCGGTGCATTGGCAATCAAGCAAATATTAGGTTTGCCTACTGTCATGGGCGTTTTGTGCGGAATGAATGTGGACTTCACATTGCTTGCAATAATTCTGGCTCTGTTCATCATTGCTGGTATCTATTCCATCTATGGTGGTTTGGCATCAGTTGCTTGGACTGACGTAATGCAGGTTACATTCCTCGTTGGCGGTGGTCTCATCACAGCCTACTTCGCTCTTGACGTAATTGCTGACAAGATGGATCTTACTGGTGGCGCACTCGGAGCATTAGGTCACATTGGGCAATGGTTTGCTTCTCAGGCAGGCGATCACCACTTCAACCTTGTAGTGACACGAAATGAAGGACTCTTCCCAGACATAACAAACGACCCATATTTCACACTTCCAGGTATTGCACTGGTTGTTGGTGCTATGTGGTTGACAAATACTGGTTACTGGGGATTCAACCAATACATCATTCAGAAGGGTCTTGCAGCAAAGAGTCTTTCAGAGGCTAAGAAGGGTATGATTTTTGCTGCATTCCTGAAGATTTTGATTCCGTTCATCGTTTGTATTCCTGGTGTATGTGCATTCTACATCATGAATTCACCAGAATGTGCCGACTTGAAAGCAACTCTCGCTGGTTCTATAGACCGTTCAGACGATGCTTATCCTTATCTCATCCGTAACTTCACACCTATCTTTATAAAAGGTTTGTCATTTGCAGCACTCGCAGCAGCAGTTATTTCTTCACTTGCTTCAATGTTCAACTCAACTTCAACTATCTTCACAATGGATATCTACAAGAAGTTCATCAATAAGAAAGCAAGTGAAAGAACACTTGTAGGAGTAGGTCGTTTGACAGCACTTACTGCACTCATCATTGCTCTTATTGCTGTTTATCCTATTATGGGTGGTGCTGACCAGGCATTCCAGATTATTCAGGAATACTCAGGTTTCGTATATCCAGGTATCGTTGTCATCTTCGGTCTTGGTCTGCTTTGGAAACGAGCATCAGGCGCAGCTGCTGTTGTTGCAGCAATCGGAACATTCGTTCTGTCAATATTGTTCAAGTTCGTTCTGCCTGACGTTCCATTCCTCCTCCGTATGGGATACGTATTCGGATGCCTTGTAGCATTGTTCATCATTATTTCTCTGAGAAGCCACAAGGTTGTTACTGCCGACAAACTGACAGAAAACGACATCACAACACAATTGAAGTGGTCAAAGATTTTCACCGTTCTCTGTCTCGTATGTGTAGCAGTAGGTGTTATCGGAATATACAATCCACAGATGCGTGCTCTTGGATTCGAATCAATATTCTTCCTTGCAGCCGTATTCTTCGTACTTGCACTCTATCTTCGCTCTAATGCTAAAGATAAGGTTCAAGACCCTAAATGTGTTGCTATCGACTTGAATATTTTCAAGACTGACAAGACATTCAACATTGGCGCTGCTGGTGTTATCGCTATTCTTGCAATCCTTTATATCTGGTTGTGGTAATATGTTGGAAGAACTGAAAGAAAAAGTCTTTAGGGCAAATCTCGACCTGGTAAAGCATAACCTCGTAATCTTTACATGGGGAAATGTTTCGGGAATTGACCGTGAAAAAGGACTTGTAGTAATAAAGCCTTCAGGCGTCAGTTACGACGCCATGAAGGCTTCCGACATGGTAGTAGTTGATTTAGAGACGGGAAAAGTCGTAGAAGGAAATCTGAATCCTTCGTCAGACACTCCGACACATCTTATATTATATAAGGCATTCCCAGAAATAGGCGGAGTGGTGCATACGCATTCCACATACGCTACCGCTTGGGCTCAGGCAGGAATGGACATAAAGAATATTGGCACAACTCATGCCGACTATTTCCACGACGAAATACCTTGCACAGGTGATATGGTTGAAAGTCAGATGCCAGAATATGAAAAAGAAACTGGCATAGTAATTGCTGACCGCTTTAAAAATCTAAACTACGTCCACAATCCAGGAGTCTTAGTAAAGAATCATGGTCCATTCTCTTGGGGTAAAGACCCAGCAGAAGCTGTTTATCATGCTGTTGTTATGGAGCAATGTGCAAAAATGGCTTATATCTCATACACACTTAACCCTAACACAACCATGAATCCGCTTCTGGTAGAAAAGCATTTCAGCCGTAAACACGGACCTAACGCATACTATGGCCAGAAGCCATTAGTATGAATTAATAATTAACAATTAATAATTAATAATTGATTTCCCATTCCATTGAAAGAAGATAATATTATAAGGGATAAGGGGTTGAATTTTGCTATTAGAATTGTCAAAATGTCTAAATTTTTGTTCAACAAAACAACATCTTTTGCAGAACACCCCATAATATCGCAGATATTGAGATCTGGCACAAGTATTGGTGCAAATATTTGTGAGGCTGAATTTGCTGAAAGTAAAGAGGATTTTAAGCATAAACTCAAAATATCTTTAAAAGAAGCCAGCGAAACAAGATATTGGCTGAAAATACTGCAAAACTGCGAATATATAAACAAAGAGCAATACGACAGCCTGATGACAGATTGTTTAGAAATTATTAAATTGTTAACTTCAATAATAAATAGAACAAACATAGCAGATAATAAATAATGAATCGTTTTTGATTAAGCAACTACTGCTTTTAATTATTAATTATTCATTATTAATTATTAATTTGAAATTTTAAAAATTATGGTACAGAATTTTGAAAATTTAGAACTTTGGTGGGTCACTGGTGCCCAGTTATTATATGGTGGTGATGCTGTCGTACAGGTTGACGGTCACTCAAAAGAAATGGTTGCTGGTCTCAATGACTCAGGCAACATTCCTGTAAAAGTTGTTTACAAAGGTACAGCTAACTCTTCTAAGGAAGTGGAAGATGTAATGAAAGCTGCTAATAACGATGAAAAATGTATCGGTGTTATTACATGGATGCACACTTTCTCACCAGCTAAAATGTGGATTAAGGGACTCCAGGCACTGAATAAGCCTCTGCTCCATTTCCACACTCAATACAATGCTGAAATTCCTTGGGACACAATGGATATGGATTTCATGAATCTGAACCAGAGTGCTCATGGTGACATTGAATTTGGACACATCTGTAGCCGTATGCGCATAGCAAGAAAAGTTGTTGTCGGTTATTGGAAGAGCGAAGAGGCTCAGAAAAGGATTGCCGTATGGGCACGTGTTGCAGCAGGTGTGGCTGATGCTAAAAATGTTCGCTGTCTTATGTTTGGCATGAACATGAACAATGTTGCAGTTACCGATGGCGACCGTGTGGAATTTGAACAGCGTCTCGGTTATCATGTTGATTATTACCCTGTATCATCTTTGATGGACTATTTCAAGAAGGTTACTGACGCAGAGGCTGATGAACTCGTTGAACAGTACAAAAAGGAATATACCATCAAAATTGATGAATCTGGTGAAGAGGTTTATTGGGAGAAAGTTCATAATGCCGCTAAGGCAGAAATTGCTCTTCGCCGCGTGCTGAAAGATGAAGGCGCAACTGCATTCACCACTAACTTTGACGACCTTGGTGATGCTGACATCAACAATCCTAAATTCGTTGGCTTTGACCAAATTCCTGGTCTTGCTTCTCAGCGACTTATGGCTGAAGGTATCGGCTTCGGAGCTGAAGGTGACTGGAAGACTGCTTGCCTTTATCGCACTCTTTGGGTTATCCAGCAAGGTATGCCTACTGGTTGCTCTTTCCTTGAAGACTATACATTGAATTTCGCGGGCGACCGTAGTTCTATTCTTCAGTCACACATGCTTGAGGTTTGTCCACTTATTGCTACCGACAAGCCAAAACTCGAAGTTCATTTCCTCGGCATAGGTATTCGCAAGCAGCAGACAGCACGTCTCGTATTTACTTCTAAGGTTGGTAAAGGAATAAAAGCCACTGTTGTTGACCTTGGCAACCGCTTCCGCCTAATCACTCAAGAGGTTGAGTGCATCGAACCAAAACCAATGCCTAACCTTCCTGTGGCATCTGCCCTTTGGGTTCCAATGCCATCATTCGAAGTTGGTGCTGGTGCATGGATTCTTGCAGGTGGTACTCATCATAGTGCATTCTCGTACGACATTACTGCTGAATACTGGGAAGACTTTGCTGAAATGACTGGTATCGAATATGTTCAAATCAACAAGAACACCACAACCAGCGAGTTCAAGAAAGAACTGAGAATGAATGAAGTTTATTATATGCTTAACAAATCACTGATGTAAGCGGTCACTAACTTTAATAATTATGTCTCCAAAAGAAATAATAACAAGTGGCAAAGCCGTTCTCGGTATTGAGTTTGGCTCTACTAAGATAAAAGGTGTCTTGATTGATGAAGACAACAAGCCTATCGCACAAGGCAGTCACCGTTGGGAGAACCAACTGATTGATGGCCTTTGGACATACAGCATTGATGACATCTGGGCGGGATTACAAGATTGCTATGCTAATGTATGTGCTGACGTAAAAAAGCAATATGGAGTTGAAATAAAATCTTTGGCAGCAATAGGTGTAAGTGCCATGATGCATGGCTACATGGCTTTCAATGACAAGGATGAAATACTTGTTCCTTTCCGCACTTGGCGTAACACCAATACAACAAAAGCTGCTGCTGAACTGTCGGCATTGTTCAACTTCAATATACCTCTCCGCTGGAGTATCTCTCATCTGTATCAGTGCATACTCGAAGATAATTCTCACGTCAAGGATGTTGTATTTTTCACCACTCTTGCAGGGTACATCCATTGGCAGTTGACAGGACAGAAGGTACTCGGTATCGGAGATGCTTCTGGTATGCTGCCTATCGATTCCACCACCATGCAGTATGATGCTGAGATGATAGAAAAATTCGACAAACTGGTTGCTCCAAAAGGCTATCCTTGGAAATTGAACGATATTCTTCCTAAGGTACTTGTAGCTGGTGAGAGTGCTGGTTGTCTTACTGAAGAAGGTGCAAAGAAACTTGATGTTTCTGGAAACCTTTGTGCAGGCATCCCTCTCTGTCCTCCTGAAGGCGATGCTGGTACGGGTATGGCAGCAACAAATGCTGTCAAGCAACGCACTGGTAATGTATCTGCTGGGACTTCTTCTTTCTCAATGATTGTTCTTGAGAAAGCCTTGTCAAAGCCTTACGAAGTTATTGATATGGTAACCACTCCTGACGGCAGTCCTGTAGCGATGGTTCATTGCAACAACTGTACCTCTGACATCAATGCTTGGGTGAACATATTCAAGGAATATCAAGGACTTCTCGGCTTGCCTGTTGATGAAGGACAGATATTTGTAACCCTTTTCAATATTGCGTCAAAAGGTGATGCTGACTGTGGTGGTATTCTGTCTTACAACTACATTTCTGGTGAACCAATAACAGGACTTGCAGAAGGTCGCCCTATGGTTGTCCGTTCTGCAAACGACAAGTTCAACCTTGCCAATTTCATGCGTTCACATCTCTATGCAGCTGTTGGTGCACTAAAGATTGGTAATGACATTCTGTTCAAGGATGAAAAGGTAAAAGTTGACCGCATCACTGGTCATGGTGGCTATTTCGCCATTCCTGTTGTCGGACAGAAGATTCTTGCCGCTGCCATTAACTCTCCTATATCCGTAATGGAGACTGCTGGCGAAGGTGGTGCCTGGGGTATTGCCCTGCTCGCTTCATACCTTATTAATAATAAGGGAATGACCTTACCTGACTATCTTGACGAGATTGTTTTTGCTGGCAATACTGGTACTGAGGTAAAACCAGACCCTAAAGAAGTTGAAGGATTCAACGTTTATATAGAAAACTTTAAAGCAGGTTTAAAAATCGAACAAGCTGCAGTTGAAGCAAAAAAACAATAAATAATAATCATCATGAAAAAAGTATTTTTTATAGCATTAAGTTTTGGACTTTTCAGTTTAGGTTGCAATGCAAAGACCACTGCAACAGTAAAAGTCAATGATGGCAAATATAAAATCTGTAAAGATATTTACGGACAGTTTGCTGAGCACCTTGGAAGTTGTATTTACGGTGGCCTTTGGGTTGGCGAAAATTCTTCTATTCCTAACATTAATGGTTACAGAAAAGATGTATTCGATGCCTTGAAGAATTTGCAGGTACCTGTATTGCGTTGGCCAGGTGGATGCTTTGCTGACCAGTATCACTGGAAAGATGGTATCGGCCCTAAGGATCAGCGCCCTTCATTGCGTAACAACAATTGGGGTGGAACAACTGAAGACAACTCTTTTGGTACTCATGAATTTTTGAATCTGTGCGAAATGTTAGGCTGCGAAGCCTATATCAGCGGAAATGTCGGCAGCGGCAGCGTTGAAGAACTTTCACAATGGATTGAATACATGACTTGCGAAGATGGTGCTCCTATGGCAAAACTGCGCAAGCAGAATGGACGCGACAAAGCATGGAAGGTAAAATATCTTGGCATCGGTAATGAAGCATGGGGCTGCGGTGGTAATATGCGACCTGAATACTATGCTGACATCTACAGAAAATATGCTACTTATTGCCACAACTATCCATACAACCATCTTGTTAAGGTAGCATCTGGTGCAAGCGACTACGACTACAACTGGACAAAAGTTATGATGGACCGCATCGGACATCAGGCTAACGGTTTATCACTCCATTACTATACTGTTACTGGTTGGAATGGTAGCAAGGGCAGTGCCACAAAGTTTAGCAACGATGATTACTACTGGACTATGGGCAAGTGCCTTGAGATTGAGGATGTTATCAAGAAGCATTGCGACATTATGGACGTGAAAGACCCTCAGAAGAGAATAGCCCTCATGGTTGATGAATGGGGTACTTGGTGGGATGAAGAACCTGGCACAGTTCCAGGTCACCTGTATCAACAGAATTCTATGCGTGACGCTATGGTTGCAGCTCTCTCTCTCAATGTGTTCCACCGTCATACCGACCGTATCAAGATGGCTAACATTGCTCAGGTTGTCAACGTTCTTCAATCAATGATTCTAACCAACGACAAGGGCGAAATGGTGCTCACTCCTACTTACCATGTATTCGAAATGTACAAGGATTTCCAGGAAGCTACTTTCATCCCTACTGAGGTAGAAACTGAAAAGATAAAAGTTCGTGGTGACAATCACAACCCTGAACGTACAGTACCTGTTGTCAGTACTTCCGCAGCAAAGAAAGCTGATGGTTCATACGTGTTGTCTCTTACAAACGTAAGTCTTGACAAAGAAGAAGAAATTGAATTAAGCTTCGATGGTGCTACAGTAAACACTGTTTCTGGCAGAATACTGACTTGCAAAAATGTAACTGATTTCAACGACTTCAGCAATCCTGACATCATTTCTCCTGCACCTTTCAAGGATGCAAAGATTTCAAAAAACATCCTCAAGGTAAAGGTTCCTGCAAAGTCTATTGTTGTACTCAACATCAGCAACGTGAACCCAAAGAACAAAAAGAAATAAAAGTTAAGGAGTTTCAATTGTGGAGTTAAAGAGTTAAAGAAGTTAAGGAGTTAAGACGTTAGCTTTGAACCTTGAACTTGCGAATTAAATTGTAAAATTAACTAAATCGTAAATAAATTGTAAATAGTAAATAGTAAATAAAATAGATATGAACGACATTAAAGTTATGAATCACGCAGCCGACAATATTCGTATCCTGGCTGCTTCAATGGTGGAAAAAGCAAAAAGTGGTCACCCTGGTGGTGCTATGGGTGGTGCTGATTTTATTAACGTATTATATTCTGAATATTTGCAGTACGACCCTGAGAATCCTTCTTGGGCTGCTCGTGACAGGTTCTTCCTTGACCCTGGTCACATGGCTCCAATGCTCTATTCTCAGTTGGCACTGATAGGTAAGTATTCTCTTGATGAACTGGCTAACCTGCGTCAGTGGGGTTCTCCTACTACTGGTCATCCTGAATTTAACATTGCTCGTGGCATTGAAAACACATCTGGTCCACTCGGACAAGGACATACTTATGCAGTAGGTGCTGCCATTGCTGCAAAATTCCTTGCTGCACATACAGGCAACCCTTCTTTCGCAAAAGAAACTATCTATGCCTATATTTCAGATGGTGGTGTTGAGGAAGAAATTTCACAGGGCTCAGGTCGTATTGCAGGACTCCTCGGACTCGACAATCTCGTAATGTTCTACGACTCTAACGACATTCAGCTTTCAACGGAAGTAAAAGTCGTCATGCAGGAAGATACAGCAGCAAAATATCGTGCATGGGGCTGGGAAGTGAAGGAAATTAATGGTCATGATGTCAACCAAATCCGTGAGGCTATCGAATGGGCAAAAGCTGTTCAGGGCAAACCTGCTCTCATTATTGGTAAATGTATCATGGGTAAGGGCGCACGTAAGGAAGATGGTTCTTCTTACGAGGCAAACTGCAAGACTCATGGTGCTCCGCTCGGTGGTGGAAACTTTATCAAGACTATCGAAAACCTCGGTGGCAATCCTGAAGATCCATTCCAAATTTTCGATGACGTAAAGGCTCTCTATGCTCAACGCGCAGAAGAACTGAAGGCTATTTGTGCTTCACGCTATGCTGAAGAAAAAGCATGGGCTGATGCAAATACTGAAAAAGCTGCTATGCAGGCAGAATGGTTCAGTGGAAAGGCTCCTAAGATTGATTGGTCAAAGGTTCAGCAGAAAGAAAACAATGCCACTCGCGGTGCTTCAGCCATTGTTCTCTCACAATTGGCTCAGCAAGTTCCTAATATGATTTGTGCTTCCGCTGACCTTTCCAACTCCGACAAGACCGACGGATTCCTCAAGGAAACCACTTCATTTGCTGCAAACGATTTCTCTGGAGCATTCTTCCAGGCTGGTGTAGCTGAAATAACTATGGCTTGCTGCTGCATTGGTATGGCTCTTCATGGTGGTGTCATCCCTGCTTGTGGTACTTTCTTCGTATTCTCCGACTACATGAAACCAGCTGTTCGTATGGCTGCCATTATGCAGTTGCCTGTTAAATTTATCTGGACTCACGATGCTTTCCGTGTTGGTGAAGACGGTCCTACCCATGAACCTGTTGAACAGGAAGCTCAGATTCGTCTGATGGAAAAACTGCAAAATCATAGTGGTAAAAACTCTATGCTCGTTCTCCGTCCTGCTGATGCTAAGGAGACAACTGTTGCATGGGAAATGGCAATGGAGAACACAGAAACTCCTACTGCTCTCATTTTCTCACGTCAGAACATCAACGACCTGCCTGCTGGCAATGATTATTCTCAGGCAAAGAAGGGAGCGTATGTTGTTGCTGGTTCTGATGCAAATCCTGACATCGTGCTCGTTGCTTCAGGTTCTGAAGTCAGCACTCTCGCTGCAGGTGCAGAACTGCTTCGCAAGGATGGCATCAAATGTCGCATTGTTAGCGTACCTTCAGAAGGATTATTCCGCAATCAGCCTGAAGCCTATCAGAACGAAGTTCTCCCTGTTGGTGTAAAACGTTTCGGTATGACAGCAGGACTGCCTGTAACCCTTGAAGGACTTGTTCCTCCTTGCTGCGGCAAGATTTGGGGCATGCGCAGTTTCGGATTCTCAGCTCCTTACAAGGTGCTCGACGAGAAACTCGGCTACACAGGCGAAAATGTCTATAACCAAGTAAAAGCAATGTTGTAAATTGAACTCTGACCGCTGACACTGACACTGAGCTGGTTCTAAGTTCAAAGTCAGAGTCAAAGTCAGAGTCATTATCAATTATCAATTATTAATTATCAATTATGAATTATCAATTAAGCCAGCCAATAGGGCTGGCTTCTGATCACGCTGCTTTTCCGCTAAAGCAATTCGTAAAGACTTACCTTGAAGAAAAAGGTTGGCCTTATAAAGATTATGGCACTTACACCGAAGACAGTTGCAACTATGCTGAATTTGGTCATAAACTTGCAGAAGGCATTGAAAAAGGCGAAGTCTATCCAGGTATTGCCATGTGTGGAAGCGGTGAGGGCATTTCCATGACGCTCAACAAGCATCAGGGCATTCGTGCTGGTCTGGCATGGATTCCTGAAATTGCTCACCTCATACGACAACACAACGATGCCAACGTGCTCGTCATGCCAGGGCGCTTTATTGATACCGAAATGGCACGCAAAATTCTCGATGAGTTCTTCGCCACACCTTTTGAAGGTGGCAGGCATCAACAGCGCATTGACAGCATACCAGTATAGCACATTTCGACTTTCATTTTCTGAGTAAGCATTCATACAACGTAAGCATTCATACAACTACACATTGTAGCAGTTGCAGAACTGTAGTACCTTTTCAGCCGCAATATTGCAACAAAACTACAACTGCTATTATTATGAGAAAAGAAGAATTTGCAGAATTACAGTATCGGCATCAGGAGAGTAGCAAGAATTTGAAGGAATACCTTCTTGATGTCGGCATCAGTTATTCGACGTCACCTAATTTCTTAAGCCCTTTTCCTTCTAAACCAATGGAATCCTTTACTACCAGATTTGTTCCATTTGTGCTTAAATGTAGTTGATACACTTTATCGACTCCGACGTATTGTATGAAATCAACAAGTGTATCTGATCCTTCTCCATTTTTTATAATAATCGTCTTCCCACTATATTTAACTATTATATCTGGAGTTTTTTTCCTTTTAGGCTTTTCTACTATTTCTATTTCTGGTATATTATTGACTAGCTTTGTCTTGATTCGATAGTTTTTAATATCATACGATTCCTTGAAAACTCCAATTAGCTGGCTCCAAAGTTCTTTTACTCTTTGTTCTGTTATGTTCATTATAAAATAGTATCATATATCAAAATCGCTCAAGCTGAATATTTCGTCTTTAGGGATACGTTTTGTTCATTTGCCATCGGCATTATAGGCACCAGGTTATCCTGTGCGACCTCATACAAATTCATATCTTTAGAACTACGTCATCAGTATGGATGGGAATTATAAACGTCTTGATTTGCATTTTTTTGAAAAATTCGCGACCGGCTTCGCCGGTGTTTATTTTCAATTCTTTCTGATAATTCCTTTCGGGGCTGCTCCGCTTAGCCCCTCTTTGGAATTATCCTCAAGAATCTCAAAATTTTTCTTTAGCTTAGAATTTGCAAAATGAGCAGATGCACAACAATAGCAGATTAAACTTAAAGAACCAGGCGGAGGCCAAGGTCGTCGCAGCGGCGACCAGGCGTGATGCCGCTACGATAAGCAACACGGCAGTACCTCGCATAGTCGTACCAGCTGCCGCCACGATTCACGCGGTCAGACCCACTCGAAGCACCTGTAGGATTTGTCTGAGGACTGCTGCTGTAATCGTCAAACCAGTCTTGGCACCATTCCCATACGTTGCCACTCATATTATAGATTCCCAATTCGTTAGGTTGCTTGGTCTTTACTGGATGTGTCTTGTTGCGACTATTTACTCCGTACCAAGCAACATCAAAAATATTATTTCTGCCGCTATACTTATAGCCACGGCTCTTATTGCCGCCACGGGCGGCATATTCCCACTCAGCCTCGGTTGGCAAACGGAATCTTTGCCCTGTGATGGAATTCAGCTTGCTGATGAATTCTTGACAATCGTTCCAAGAGACGTTCTCTACAGGATTGCTGCTGCCTTTGAACCTTGATGGATTGTTGCCCATCACCGCCTCCCACAATGCTTGAGTGACTTCCGTCTCGCCTATATAATAACTGCTCAAAGTCACACTATGGACTGGCTTTTCATTATCCAATGGTTTTTTCTGTTCTGGCGTTGCGCCCATCTGGAACGTGCCACCTTCTACAGGAATCATGGTAAAGCTTACGCCTTTTACGGTGAATGTCTTTGAGCCAAAGAAGGACAAGACCACAGATGGCAAAACTCCAGTACCTTCACTGGAAACAATTCTCTGCTCGGATGTCTTCTTTCCGTTTAGCATGGCATACGCTGTATGAGTACCGAATGGAAGTGTTCCTGTGTATGGAGATGGACCTACTTCACGACCATCAATATAGATTGTGCTTCCTGGCTCTTTCGTTGATATGGTTATCTGACACCCCATCTGTAGCATAGCAGAGACGCTTGCCGTCTGCCCTTCGCTGATTGTCACGCTCCTGGTTTCTTTAGCATAACCTTCAAGGGAAAGGGTTACCATGTGTTCGCCTTCAAGAAGTTGCTCTACGGTGTATGGGGTCTGACCATATGACTTACCGTCAATCGTAATATTTGCACTACGGGGAGAACTGACGATATCCAATGAGCCGTAGATTGGCACAGGATTGATGGTTATTGTCTGTGGCTGCCCTGCAACCACCTGTATCTGTCTTGTGGCATTCTTATGATGCGAAAGTCTTACTTCAACGTCATAGTAGCCTTCCATAAGGTCATCTGTGATGGAGGATGTTCCCTTCCGCTCATTGTCTATGAGAATGGTCGCACCTTTCAGCGTGTTGATGGTTACAGAAGCAAAGCGAGCTGACAGGTTGCCGTTTACTCTTGACTCAAGTCCGTCCTCCACAGTAACATTGTATTGCATAGGGGCATACTTCTCCTTCTGCAACACTATTATATGGGAGCCTGATGGTATCTCTGTCAAGGTACAAGGGGTTGTCTTGCTTGTACTCTTGCCATCAAGAAGCACTGTGGCTCCATTGACGTTGCTCGATACGGATATGGAACCGAAGGCGGGCTTGAGTGTGATGGTGCGTTCCGCTTGCGCTGCATTAAGCTCTACTGTTCCACTTGCGCTGTGGTAGTTGGGCTTCTCTACCCTATAACTATATGTACCATACGGTTGCTTATAGCTGTCAAGTGGGGTATTGCCGACAAACTCATCGTTGATGTAAACGGCTGCACCCGACGGCTTTGAATCTATGATTATCCAGCCTGTCTTGGTACGTACTGCCTGTGGTTGGGAGACGACAGTCGCCACGCCAGTGATGGTGAGGACGTAGGTGGTTAGGGAAGTAAGGCTTTCCGTGCCGTGTTCGGCAAAGGTGACCTCGCACGGCAGGTAGCCTGAAAGCTTGACGGTGAGCCGCTTGCTGCCGCCAGACATATACACGTTGTACTCGCTGGTGCTGTAGGACACCGTGCCGATAACATTGCCCTCGAACTGTGCGCCTTCGGCGGCAAGCCGCACCTTGACCAAAGCACAGGCATTGCCGTTGTTGTCCTTGCGCGGCTCGGTGCGTGCTGTAAGGTCGTTGGACTTCTCGGTGAAATTCTCAATTGTCAGTTTCTGCGCACTGAGTGTCAGGCAGAGAAACAGAGATAGGATGGATAATATTGTTCGCATCTTATTTTTCTGTCACGACCGGCAAAGCCAGTATTTATTCGATATTATACATGTAAGGTTTTTTGGTGCAAATCATACTTGTCTCGAAATATAGTAATATATTAATCCTCATTCTTTATTGTAAGATCATAAAAGAAATTTATATTGTGCTTTATACATAATCTTTGAAATTGTTCTTCAATAAAATTGACCTTGTCTGGAAATTCTTCCTTCAGTCTATTTATGGTTTCAAATACATTTCTACGACACTCATCTGCACTCTGAGTTGCAAGAATGTCTTCTATCGCTAATAAATAATTACTTAATTTGTCCATATCATAGTTCTCTTATATATCAAAATCACTTAAACTAAATATCTCATCTTTAGCCAGCTTTCCTCCATTAAGTTTGTCTGGTTGCCATGTGCGGACGTGTATCTGCGGGGCGTCCTCGTTGCGAAAATCCCAAAGGAGGAAGAGATAGCCGTCATCATGGTAGCGGTCGGAGGTGTAACCCTGATGAAGGGTAACTCCGTAGAAATCCTTATTGACAGGATGGCGCATAACCTCTATTTCGTCAAAGGTTACCTTGATGTACTTTGTAACGGCAAAGACTCTCTTCAGATTAGTCAAGTATTCTTGTTTTGTCTGCTTCTTGTATAATATTTTATCTGGCAGAGGTATGCCATCCTTCGACTGTTTGATAACCTTTCCTGTTATTATGAGAGCGTCATCGGAGAACACTTGCTGGAGGAATGGGAGGTCCTTTTGGTTGTAGGCTGTACGGAAACGCTCAACGTAGTCAAGGATTAACTGGCGACGACGGAGGTCGGTCACTTCCTTGTTACTTTTAATAACGTTCATGTAGAGATTCATGCTGAGAGTAAGATAAAAACTCTCAAGATTTCCGCTACGGTCAAAGCTAAATACTGCCTCCTGATATTCGTCCTCATTGAATGTGCCGTCCTCTGGGCGCATCATAAGTGGGATGTTACGGACTTGATAGCCAGAGCCTGTTTCAATGCAATGCTCCACTATTTCCTCGTCAGTACATTCAAACGGCGAATTTTCCCAAAGCATGGAAATAGAACCTTGAACACCTGCATTTATGCCAAGAAGGGAGAAGTCGATGTTGCGCTTTACCTCCTGAGCCTTATTAGCTTCGGTAAGGAAGGCGGACATGGTCTGCTCCATCCTTGATTTGACAGAAGAATTATCAATACCATCGGAAATGGTAACATGTACATCAGCGAACAGTGAAGACACTGATGCAAGGAATACGATAAGAAATTTATTTCTCTTGTTCATAATTTATTTTGTTAAAGTCAGCCAAAAGGCTCCACATCCTTTATAATTTTTTATATTATCGGAAGTTCTTGTAGTGAGGTTAGTGAAAACGGAGTCCTCCATTACAAGATACGCTGCAATACCACCTTGCTGGTTATACACAAAGAGGTAACATTGACCATTTGCTGGCATAGTTGCATATTTACCATAATTGGAAATGACACCTGCATTCTGCTTGTCTTTTATGAATGTCGTCAAATTGTCAAACGTCTTTACTTTCAACATCTCGCTTTCAAACTGAGAAAGTGTGCGAACCATTGGCGTAAAGCTCTTTGGCTGAGGTAACGATGGGGCTTCTGCAATATCAATAGCATTTCTTTCCTCTTGATTATCAACGGGTACAACGAGGATGTCCTTGTCAGCGTCATATGGCATGAGGTCAGACTTTTTGACATAGACGAAAGCCCGATAGAGAGAACCACGCCTTGTCTTGATTTGAAGCATACTTTTCCTTGACTTTGCTATACATCCGACAATATCGCTGCCACTGAACTGCTTTTTTATCCACTCTTCAATGTTTGTCTCAAGAAGAGTTTTTGCATTGTCATACGCCTCTTTACTGGTGGTGGTAGTGGCTTCTGCATACAAGCAACTCGTGTCGCGCTTCACTTCATTAATCTGTCGGATGGCATCGGATACATCCGTTTGGGCGAACATTGCAGTTGGCACCAATGAAAAGAAAAACAATGCCATGCATTTTACTATGAGTCTCATATTTTTTCTTAGGTTTATCGATATATTGCTTGCTGATAAAGATTTTTCACGTTGTGTGTAGGAATAAAGGCGTTCAGTTTCGCCTCAAGCATTGCAGTTGGCTTAGAAATAAAGCATTTAGGCACGACAACGGAAAGTAGGTGATTGTAGCCAAGGTCTTTGTTAGAAACAACTACGAGTACCTTGTAGGCATCGTCATATTCCTCTTCTATTGACGTGTATATAGTACTATGAGTGCTTATACAGTATCTTACCCACTGTTGCAGAGTTATTGAATATTTCTGTTTCTTAAAACCATATAGGCTCTGTTCCACATCTATTGGGTTATTACATTTCGTAATTATATGGAACACGTTCGTGGCTGACAAATCACCATATAACGTATCAACAATCAAAGGATAACTTCCCTCCTTATCATTATAATGATACGTGCATGTATTAACGGACTCCAATTCGTAGTGAGCCTCTGGATTGCTCTTGAAGATTCCATTTCCCATAGGAATGTACTTTTCAATAGCAAAAGTATCATTTGTACATTCTGCCCCAATAATCATATCATACATACTTTTTGAAATCTCAACCTGAGGCATGCCAAGGAGGAGTTCATATTGGATGGGGAAAGCAAGGGAAAGGAAAGTTTGTCCACCATTGCTCCATGACACTTCATAAAATTTGTTTTCGACCTTGCTAATATTGAGGGCTGATGTGTCACATATCTGCTTGATGTCGGCAATAGAGCCAACGGTAAACATAACCTTGTCATCTCGAAGTTTTTGCTTCAGCATAGATTTATCTTTGAAACAATACATTTCAAGGAAGTATCGCTCTACAAAATCATATACATTAGAAGCATATTTTGATTTCAGGTCTCGCGGAAAAAGTTGAAAGCCAAGATGGGTTACGTTGTGATGTGCATCATATTCTGCAATGATGGGCATTCCTAAAGCCGATCCCGCATCATACACCCCCGCATAAAGCGTGCTATCAGGGACATAGCCTATATCCTTGCCAAGTTCAGCAAGGAGCTGAGAATGAAAAGATGCCTGCTGGGCTCTTACTATAGAGAATCCAACAAGCAAAATAAAAAGTATAATTAATATTCGTCCCTTCATACACCTTATTAATATTATAGCCCAATGATTAAACTGCCCTTGACATTATTGTCAGAACCAAACCATTTGCCTTGAACCAATTTGCCTTGAGACCATTCACCAATGACATAATCACCTGCCTCAGCAATACGTCCCTTTGGGTCTCGGCTGTCAATTATGTGCGAGGAGGTGAACGTCATTCTGCCTGTTCCGTTAGGCTTGCCATCAGCTACAGGACCAATGAACTTTGCATATCCAAGGTTGACAGAACCTGATATAGATTTAGAATGGTTTGCTGGAGAAGTGGTCTTTACCACTGTCTTTGTGCTGACCTTCTCACTTGTCGTAACGGTGTTATTCTGTACGATAGTGTCACGAATAACGATTGTGTCTCGTTTAACGACCGTATCTGCCTTTGCTTCCTCCGTTACCTTGGCAGTGTCAATTGCTGGAATTGAATCTGTCGCAACTGCTTGTGGTTCTTCACTGTTATTTCCAGAAAAAGCAAAGATACCAGCAATGATTGCAATCAAGGCAACTGCTATTGCAATGATATACATAGTACTCTTCTTCTTTTTTGCCTTGGTATCATTTGAAGGAACATCTTCTTCATGTACTTCTTCCAAAGGCTCGTGGCATTCTGGACACTCAAATGGATCTTCATCAATGTCTATCTCAAATACTTTACCTGCTATAAGACAAACTCCAATATTATTACACTTACCTTTCTTTATCATAATTAATCTGCTTTTTGTTGTTCTATTTTTGTTTTAACCTCTTTAAATGCTCTATTAAATATTTGAACCATTTCATCATTCAGGTCATTGTTATGGGCTATCATAATGTTTTTAACCTCAAGCGCAATGTTTTTTCTTAGCTCATCTAACTTACTGATATGCTTATACTCGGATTTAAAACTATTTTCAACAGCCTCTTCCAATGCTGCCATCTTAGAAGTATCAATTTTGTCAATGCTCTTTTCTATACTCTTCCCAAGTTTTATTGCCTTGTCAAAATCAGGAAGTCCATCTTCATCTTTTGGAACAAATTGAAGCACAGTCTTACCCGTCTCAGAATCTTTCTTCTCAATAAGAATATTCATTCCTTTTGCAAATAACAAGATAGGAACAGCATTAATACGAGCCTCTCTTTCTTTTTTAGCTTTTGTTGCATCATCTTCCTTGAACAGATCTGGTAGTTCTCCATAGTCTTCAAGCTGTGTTTCAAATTGTGCAACTTTAGCGTAAGCAGAATTGAAAAGTCTCTCTTGTGCATCTCGCAGAACTTTCACACTTGTCAAGTATCTTGGAGTTATATTTGCCTCCAAATTGATAACTACAATTTCGTTACTTCTACCACCAACTGATACTTTCACATTGCTTCTTGCTGCCGCTTCTTTTATTGAATCTATAACAACCTTGAAGAATTTTTCATCTTCCTTAAATTCAGGAACGATAATAAATGTACTTTGCTTTATTCCTGCACCATCACCATCATTAACTTCTGTGTCATTATGCTTTGCCATAACGGCAGCGTGTCTGACTAATGTTTCAAAAAGTTTCTTTAGGCCATTGCTGTTACCATCATACTCTTCGCGCAGTTTTTCAATGATATTGACACCTATCAACTTTGAGTATGCCGGAATCTTTTCTGCAACTGACTTATTCTCGAAGAATTTATTAGCCAAATCATTCCCGACAAAATCTACAACTTCCATAATTTGACTCACTGTAAGCTTTTGGCGAACTTCTCCAAAAGTACGTTTTTCACTATTTAATCTTGCAACAAGGTTTGCACGGAATGTATCCACGTTAGCTTCATTTATGTCTGACACATTGATTGCCCTATTGCACAAAGTATAGACTTTGTTAGCATCATAATGCTTGATTACCATTCCATTACGAGACTGGATGGCTTCAGGTTCTTCATTGCATCTTGACAAAACCTCGGCATTAACTTTATTTGCGCATAGTGATAGATTTGTTATTACAGCTTGTACATTCTCTTGGATTAGCTTTATGCTGGCAATCAGATTATTAATCAAATCAATAGCAAAATCGTAACCATATAGCCAAGTCATCATCATATACTTGTTTTTTACGCATATTGCGAATTCTTGTGCATTGGTATCAACTGTGCTACCCCAACCTGTTTTCTTTCCTAATTTACTGAAAAATCCAGTATTAGCCCAATCCCTTTTGCGGCCATCAATTTCTCTTTCTATCTTCTTTAACTCTGTCTGAGCATTGGATTTCAAATTATTTAAGTTATCACATTCTTTTGAAAGGTGACGCAGCAAAGCAGACAACAAGCCATCAACTTGTAGAATAGAACGGGCACCATTTTTCCATTCTGTAAACAGATCTTCTTCGATACGAGATGAAATGTATTCACACAGTGGTTGAATACTATGCGCTCTCTTTAATGCATAGAAATTCTCAACTCCGCCTTGCCCATCTTCTTTATTCAAACTTCTAAAGCCTTTCTTGAAGAATGCACGAGTTCTATTTTCTATAGCAGAAAGTTTGTCAACAAACTCTATGTTGTCATCTTCGAGCGTAATTGATAGAATTTTATCTACTTCCTTAGCATATGTCTCTTTAATTGATGCCCAACCATCCCTTTTATGTTCATCCAGCACCAGCAAGGATAAACACAAATAGTCACGAAGAATGCACCACTTTTGAGATATATCTCTCGAAGATACATAGTCTGAAAAATCTTCTGTAATCGTAGGTTCATTAAGATACCCCTTCTCTGCAGATAGGTTTTTATACAACAAGCTATGAATGCCTTGTTGGGTGAAAGAATAGCCAAAAAATTCCTTTATTTCTTCTTCAGGAATTGCCAAACGTTTAATTCCATAAGTCATGAATTTATGACTTTGTTCACCATTATAATTCTTATAGTCTGGGTTCTCTCCTCGTTCTGCACTATGGAAAAACTCACGTGCACTCTCTGTTTCGTTTCCAGTCAGTGCTACATCTGCAATTGCTATTGTCTTTTGGAAAAGGAATTCTGCAATAGATGATGGTACTACTTGCTGAACATCAAATGCAACATTCTCAGTGTTTTGTTCTGTAATGAGATATGCTGAATAGAAAGGTAAATCTAAATCTAATTGTTGAACATCAATTTTTCGTTCACCAACATCCCACGGTTTAAATTTCTTGAAATCAAGAGCATTCAACTCTTTCAAAGCAATGTATCCGTTCGGCTGATAATTATCAGTTGATGCCCATGCCTTATTAGGAATTTCATCAGGCAGTAAGAGGTACAACATAATCTTGTAATCTTCCGACTGAGGGTAAGCTTTACGTATCTGTGCAATAGCATCTACAATACTTCCACTACCTGTGCCACCTGCCAATCCACACACAAGATGAAATGTAACACGCTGTCCGTCTGGATTTTTTCGTAATTCTTGTACTTTCGAATCAATCAATGTATTAAATTTTGTACTTCCATTAGCGAACAACAATCTACCAAGACGACGCTTTTGTCCTGCAGCACCATCCTGAATTTTTGGGTCATTAATAATTCGCTGCCAATCATCATTGTTTCCTAACCATGGTGCTAAGTACGCATACCGACTCCTATTGTTCACATAAGATGCTAGATTGGCTGCTTGAATTTCAACAACAGAATCTGCTGATAACTTTACAGAGCCTCCCATGGTGCTCCATTGCTTAGGTTCATCCATTTTAAGGTCACTTGCACTGGAATCGACGTACAAGTAATCAACCCATACTCCTTCTGGTTTAAGGCAAGAGAAACGTTCGTACACAAGCTTTCTGTAGGCTGCCAAGACGCGTCCTCCTGTACCTCCCAAACCGACAATTAAATGATTTTCCATATTTTCTTTATTTTAACGATTTAGTATTATTGTCAATCAATCGTATTCATACTTGCTTGAAGAATAGCCACCGCTTATATAACTATCACCACTATAACCTTCTCCAAAATCGTCGTACAATCGCCTTTTCTTCTTAGTCATTGTAAAGAAAATTGCAGATCCTCCAGCAGCCACAAATAATACTGACCATAAAACTCGTCTAAAGATAAACCAGCCCATGTCCTGGTCTGTAGCTGAAGCTATGTATTTCTCCAAAGTAGGTGATACTGTGCCGACAATATCATTAATTGCAGTAGTCGCATCAGAAACCTGACAGGCTCCTATTAAACGACTCATCTGAAATGTCAATGGAACAAGTAATACCAATGCAATAATATAAGACAGGACGCTGAATTTGCTCTTAGAATTAGCAGAAGCAATTCCAAATAAAAGAGTAACGTCTATAACTATTGCAATAAGAAGACCATATTCTAAGTTTGCCAAAGTGTCAATTAGTATTCCCATAATGATTTAGTCTTCTGTTTTTGGTAATTTGAAAGTTCTGGTGAAGCCTTCTGCAAACGATTCAATTTCGCCAGCTATGTTTTTGATTTCGTCAGAAACTTCTTTGGCTGCAACTGTTGCCGCATATCCTGCTATTTCACCTTTTATTTTATCAATTTCAAGGCGTTCTTCTTCCGTAAATGGAATTTCGTCAAGCCTTCCACAAAGATCAACATATTTATTCATAGCATTCTCCCAATCCTCCTGTGAATAGCCAGAACAATGTTCTCTTATTTCTGTGCGAAAAGAGAGAAGCTCAAAAACAGCATTAGGCTTAGATTGGCAACTAACGACAATAAGACACAGCAAGACCAACATAATACTAATCGTACCATGAATTAAAGATTGTAGGTAGTCTATTTGCTTGGTTAGGAGCATAATAATTTAGGTGGCACACGCCATTTGCAGTCATAGCTCCCAATATGACAGGGTTTATAATGAAAAAGCGTGGGAACTGCTTGTTGCCCGTCCCACGTTCCGAGGCTCTCGCATTGCCCAATCTTGTTGAACGGACAACGTTAGAGCCCACGCCGATATGATTTTATGAACTAACGGCTTTACTAAAAGCATACCATTAGTCATGATAAATCACACCCGGGTCATCTACCG
>JAZLEX010000055.1:0-10085 GCA_045615485.1 Prevotella sp. | reverse complement strand
GGTTATGTTTCTTACGTACGTACATGGAGCAAAGGTACACATTTTTTCGCTTGCGCCACCCAAAACCACCCAATTATTTTGCGTAACTCATTGATTTTCATTCTGCGCTATGTGATGGCGCAGAAAAGTGATGAAGTCAGGTGGGAATCTATTTCAGAAGACAAAAGTCCAAGGGTGGTCATCTGCAAGCTATTGTTGCTACTGCAAATAAAATTGCAAGGATTTTCTACACTATGGTTGTCAACAAATGCAGTTTCGATGAAAGCAAAGTAGGACTTGATGAAAAAGAAATTCTTGAAAGGAAGATATTCTTGGCTCAGAGAACACTTGAGAGGCTTAATCTCAAGCTCTCTGTAGCGGAAGGATGATATTATGTTATATAGGAGCCTTTTGGTTGTTTAATCCGCTGTGCGGCTTTTCTTCCTCCGCACCTCAGCATAATGCAAATAAATTTGCCTTCTGCTCTCGGTTTGTCGTCAGTTGGTCGTTTATGGTTGTCGGAGTATATGGAATTATGTCGCCCATACAGGGTTTAAATAAGACAACATCCTAATACACAGGGTTTTACCCTGTGCTATGTTATACCGTCCTTACAGGACTTATGAGATAAAAGCTCTGTAGGAGCGTAATAACATAGCGTAGTGCGATAGCGCTACGTAATTGAATCGGTAGTCCTCTAAAGTCCTGTAGGGACGACATAATTTCATATTATAGTTGTTGATGTTGGTCAGACGTACTGGTCTCCTTGGTTTAAAAAGGCTTGACTACCTAAAACCTACAACCAATAACCGAAAACCGTTCAAGTTTAGCGAGTTGAAAACTTGCAAAACTTGAACGATGTAACATGAGATGTGTGGAAGATTCGAGACAAAGGATTTATTTTACCAAATATTTCTTGCCATTAACTATTACGATGCCTTTGTTGTTGCTGTTCACACTTACACCTTGAAGGTTAAATATCGGACTTTGAACCTTGTGGTTTTGCATGTCCACCAACTGGCCATCTTTAACATCTTTAATTCCAGTGTGTGAATCAGTCATAATTGTCATCTTTGTGAAGTCAAACTGTCCTGCCTTTGAACTTTCAGTGCCATAAACCGCAGTTGCTCCAACTGTAAATTCCACACTCTTTGCACTACCTGTCCAAGTAACATGTCCGTTTTCAACATCGTACGACATTTCGCCTGTTGAAGGAGTAATCTCAGCCTGACGTCTCTTGCCCTGTGCAGAAATGTCGAATGTAATGCTTGTCATTGTAAGGTTGCCTGCATCAACAGCCAATGTTCCATTTGCATAGACGCGCAAGTCGCATGATGATGAGTTATATACAGGAGTATTATTGCCACCGCTTGCTGCAACCTTGATACCATCAGCAGTAGTGAATGATGTTGCTTCGTAGTCGGCAATCACGATTTCAATTGCATCTCCGATTGGAGGCTCAGGCTGTTCAATGATAGTGAGCGAATAAGTGGCCTGCTTGGTGACACTGTTTTCTGAGTATGAAACAGTAACCATCTGGCTACCGAGAGTTGTCATGTCATAACCTGCGAAAGTTGCCTTTGATGTAACATCGGCAGTCGTGCCGTTATCATATTTTGCAGTCACCTTGCCACCAAATTCAAACAATGTGTTTTGGAAGAGTTCTGTATTTTGTCCAGAGAGTGTGATTTCCTGAAGCACTCTATCAGTAGGAGTGCTGCTTGATGAGATTGTAATCTTTGTGAAGTCAAACTGTCCTGCTTTTTCATTTTCGCTTCCGTATGTTGCACTTGTGCCAACAGTGAATGTAACCGATGAAGCCTCGCCAATCCAAGTAACAATTCCATTGTCCATGTCGTACGACATTTCGCCTGTTGAAGGAGTAATCTCAGCCTGACGTTTCAAGCCCTGTGCAGAAAGATAGAAATCGATTTGTGTCATGACCAAGGCTCCTGCTTCAATGGCCAATGTGCCGTTTGCATAAACACGCAAGTCGTTTGATGTTGTGTTGTAGGCAGGTTGGTTGTTGCCACCACTTGCTGTAACCTTGATGCCTTCAGCAGTAGTGAATGATGTTGCTCTGTAGTCGGCAATTACAATGTCAATACCTTCACCTGGGGTAGGAGCTGCTTTCTTTGTGCAAGTAATTTTTACAGTAGAACCTTTGGCTGTTTTAGCATCTACAACCATAGTCATAGCACCTTCTTCATCATAGCTTACTGTAACTGTTCCGCTCACAAGGTAATAAGCGTAACTGTAATACCCTTCTTCGTCAAAGCCTGCAGCAATATATGAACCATAATCATACTCATCATCACCACCGATTGAAGCCGAGAATGTATCTTCGTTGCCAGTGAAATCAATGTTGTAAGTTCCTGCAGGCAATGAGGTGCCTTTTAGTGTAGAAGTGTTGTATTCAAGGCACAAACTATAGTCAGCATTATCCAAATAGAATAGAGCAAGATTATACTCTTTAACTAAATTATATGCTTGATAATCAGATGTAGCATAGCTTATTGTAGTAATTTCGTCAGGTTCCCAGTCATAGCTGTAAGCCGAGCCTATTGCGACTTTGCCATTATATTCAAAAGTATAGTCATTGTAGAAACCAGTTGCAGAGCCTGTAATCTTATATCCTTCAGTAGTATTTTCAATGGTCATGTTCATAGCTTCGAACATATCAAAATCTTCTTCACTGAAAATCACATAGGAAACATCACCGTCAATAGTTCCGCCCGAGATGCTATAGGTTCCAGTTATGTTGTCTGGATTGGCATACAAGTAAATTTCCAAGTCAGGATAACCATCATTAGAATCGTACATTGAAAGCAGGTATTCATTCAGCCCTTCACCTACCATACCGTAATCCACAATTTCGGCTGCATTGACATTGATTGCAGTAGTAGATTTTTTCGGTTGTGCAGCCTTAACGGCAAACTTCTTTTTCATATTTGCTTTCATTCGGGCTTTTGGAGTGGCTTTCATGAAAGTCTTTCCTGATAACAACTGATTTGGTTGATGGTGGAATGTTGCTTTTTGAGCACTGGTGGTCATAGTCAGTATCACCAGCATAAACAGAGTAAAAATCTTTTTCATATTAAAATTAATTATTCAAAATTTTCGTGCAAAGGTAAGAATAAACTTCGTTTTTTAATTCACAATTATGATTTTTAACCATAGCAATTAAATTGCAACTTTATGACCTAAAGACCTTGAAATCTTATAACCTATCAAGTTGAAGCTTGCGAAACTTGCCAAAAAGAAACTGAAAGCATCCAACTGATGACAAACCGAGAGCAGAGGGAAAGCTTGCTTTCATTATGCCGAGGTGCGAAGGAAGAAGACAATAGTCAACACGAATGCTACCATAAGAGTTCATATCATTTTTTAATTTATAGAACACACCTAAAAAAAATCGTAAGAACCATCAATTATCAACTATGACTGATATTGGATAAGGTCAGGTATAGTCAGGTTCTTCTCAACCATATTGCTATCCTTTACTCACAATTTGCTCACACAGACTACACTCTATGGCTACTCTATAGGAGTGAGTAAATAGTGAGTAAATAGTGAGTAAAAGGCTGAGATAAAGGGGGTAAATCTACACTCGCTGCTCCAATAGTTCGTTGAAGTGGTCAATGATGAAAGTAGGGTGTGAGGTTTCCAATACTTCACGGCTATGATTGCCGTATGTCACAGCAATAGTCTTGCATCCAGCATTGTTGCCCATCTCGATGTCGAATGTGGTATCGCCTACGACCAACACTTCGTTGGCTGTCAGATTCATACGCCTGAGCAGTTCAAACACCATATCAGGGGCGGGTTTTGTAGGAAGATTAGCAGAAGCTGTGATTATCTCCTCAAAATAATCGTTCATCTTGTTTGCAGTCATGATAATATTCAGAGAGTTCAGTCCTCGTGAGGTACAGACAGCCATACGAACACCCATCTGCTGCAATGCGGTCAATGTGTCTTTCACCTCTGGGAAAATCTTAATCTTTGATAGTTCAACCCTCATGAACAATTCACGGTAAATATCAGCACCTTTTTGAGCCGTTGCATCATCAAGTCCGCTGAGAACCTTTACCCCTTCTTCCAGTTTCAGTCCAATGGTTTGGCGAACTGCCTCTTCTGTCGGCACTGGCAGTTGCATGGCCTTGAAAGTCTCTTGCATGGTGTTCACAATTCCAGGTGCTGTGTCGGCAAGAGTACCATCAAAATCAAACAATATAGCTTTTATTTTCTTTACGTCCATAGAAATGTACTCAAAAATAATCCTGAAATCAACTCAATATAATTTACTCAAGTATCGCAAGCTCAACTTGAGTTATTTATCTCAGGTCTATGATTTCGGCTTGGGGAAAATCTTTGGCATTGAACTGGAACATGGAATCAGGATAGTTGCCTTGCTTGAAATTGCGGATTACTATATCTGTCCACGTTTCTCCTTGACGCATTTTGATTTTTGTCGGTGCAAACGTCTTCTTGTCTATCAGGATTATCATTTCACCAATGTTTTTCTTGTTGTTGCTGCCTATCATGGAGACTATATATTCGTTGCCTTTCTGGTTGAGTGTTGCCTTGTAGCCTTTTTTATAGAGATAGACAAAGGTCATAGGGTTGATGGCTTGTTGCTGTTCTTTGGTCGGGTTGGTGACGTTGACCTCTTCGTTGGCGGTGATGTAGGTCCATTGTGTTTTGCCGTTGTACCATACCATGCCAGCAGGTATTTTTGCAAAGAACTTGTTGCCTTTGACATAGATTGTGCCAGATGATTTTCCTAATTTTGTATTACTGATTGTGAAGTTTGCGCTTGAACCTGATTTGGAGCAAATCAGTGCGGCTGTCTTGTCGAGTACCGACTTGGCAGTCATGGAACTGACGGTCTGAGCGTTGCAAACTAATAATACTAATACTAAAACTAAAATCTTGAGCTTCATAATTGGTTGTTTGGGAGATTGGTTGTTTAGTCGTTTAGTCGTTTGGGAGTCAGCGTCAGAGTCAGTGTCAGCGTCAGAGTCAGTGTCAGAGTCAGTGTCAGCATTAGTTATTGTTACTTGAGTTTGCTGATTATGCGGGCTAATGAGGCTTCGTCGGCAATGAGCACTTCGCGTGGCTTGCTGCCTTGTGCAGAACCTACAATACCTGCTTTCTCCAACTGATCCATAAGTCGTCCGGCACGGTTGTAACCGATGGAGAATTTGCGTTGTATAAGGCTTGTTGAGCCTTGTTGACTCTGGATTATGAGGAGTGCTGCTTCTTCAAACATTGGGTCGAGTGGACCTATCTTGTTGTCACCGCCAGCATCACCACCAGCATCAGGAGTATCAGGGTAAGGTAGTTCAAATGGTCCGCCATAGCCTTGCTGGGAAGCAATGAAATCGGCTATGCGCTCAACTTCAGGCGTGTCCAAGAATGCGCATTGCACACGCACGGGTTCCGTGCTATTGAGGAAGAGCATATCACCACGTCCAACGAGTTGATTTGCTCCTGGGCGGTCGAGTATGGTGCGTGAGTCAATCATTGCTGTAACCTTGAACGCCATACGTCCAGGGAAGTTTGCTTTTATGTTACCCGTGATGATGGTTGTGGTTGGTCGCTGTGTGGCGATGACCATGTGTATGCCGACGGCACGTGCAAGTTGTGCAATTCGTGTGATTGGCATTTCCACTTCTTTGCCTGCGGTCAGGATGAGGTCGCCAAATTCATCGATTACAACTACAATGTATGGCATGAACTTATGCCCTAACATTGGGTTGAGTGCGCGGCTCATGAATTTCTGATTGTATTCCTTAATGTTGCGCACATGGGCAGATTTGAGCAAATCGTAGCGTGTGTCCATCTCTTTGCAAAGTGAGTTGAGTGTGCGCACAACCTTGGAAACATCGGTAATGATAGGTTCTGAATAGTCGTCTTCTTCAGGTATTGCCGCCAGGAAGTGGCGATAGAGTGATGAATAGATTGAAAATTCCACTTTCTTAGGGTCAACCAGTACAATTTTCAATTCTGACGGATGTTTCTTGTAGAGCAATGATGCGATGATGGCATTGAGTCCGACAGATTTTCCCTGACCAGTGGCACCAGCAACGAGAAGGTGAGGAATTTTTGCCAAATCCACCATGAAGACTTCGTTGGTGATGGTTTTTCCGAGTGCTATCGGCAGTTCCATAGTCGTCTCTTGGAATTTGCGCGAATTGAGTATGCTCTCCATAGAGACTATGCGTGGACGGGCATTAGGTACTTCGATACCAATTGTGCCTTTGCCTGGGATAGGTGCTATGATACGGATACCTTTGGCAGCGAGCGACAGGGCTATATCATCTTCCAGATTCTTAATCTTTGAGATACGCACTCCTGGGGCTGGTGTGATTTCATACAGTGTGATGGTTGGACCGATGGTGGCTTTTATGCTACTGATTTCAACTCCGAACTGACGAAGGACTTCAATGATGCGGTTTTTGTTTTGTTCTTGTTCATCCTTATCGACGTAGGTCTGTCCGTCATCATCATATTTCTTCAGTAGGCTGAGCGTAGGGTAGCGATAGTTTTCAAGATCTTTCTTCGGGTCGAAGGCTTCCATTTGCTTGCCGCCTACCTGAACAAGAGTTGCACCATTGGCTTTCTCATAGTCTTGACCGACTTCAATCTGCATTTGGGTGTCAGTTATCGGTTGTGGGTTATCGATTGAGGGTTGAAGGTTGAGGGTTGAGGGTTGAGGGTTGTCGCTATCGTTTTGGATTGAAGGCTGCTCCCACTCGATAGTATTTGTGGATGGCTCATCATTAGTGTCAGAGTCAGTGTCAGTGTCAGAGTCATCGTCATCGTCAGCATCCTCTGCCCCTCCAAGTTTACTTTTCCCAAAAGTATCAACTACTTCAAAAGGTATGCGGTTGAAGAGATGCGAAGGATTAAGAATGGTGCGAATGATATTTATCGTGTTGATGCTGAGGTAAATCAGATATGCTATAAGAATAAGCACGAGGATTCCAACCAACCCAGGTTCACCAATGATGTTTTGAACATAATTCATTATGTATTCGCCATGCTCTCCACCTGGTGAGAATGGTGTGGATTCGAAGAATGGTGATAGGAACTTTGCAAATGCAATAGAACTCCAGAGCATGAAAATCATCAATGTGAAAAAACTTTTTATCAGATTGAGTTTATTGACTTTCATCAGTCGTAAGGACAGCAAGATAATGAACACAGGGATGCAGAAAGCACCTATTCCGAAATATTTGCCAATGAAATAGTGGGCTGTATATGCTCCGAGCGAGCCACAGTAGTTTTGGAATACGTGTTTTGTGTTTTCCAAATCACCATCCTGCATATTGATGAGTATGCTCTGGTCGGCAAAGCCAGTGGTAAAAAACGAAATGAACGAAAGAATCATGAAGATTCCAACGCATAACAACAATATTCCTATGAAAAAATTCAGTTTTTCATTCTGGAAAAGACTCGTGCAGCCTATGGCATCCAAAAAAGTACTATTTGACTTACTGCTCTTTCTTCGGCTTGAAGTTGATGATATTTTTTTGGTTTTCATATTTTTATTTGTGTATTTGGTCGCAAAGATAGTAAAAAAGATTAGAGGTTAGAGGTTAGAGGTGAGAGTTTTAGGATTTTTTATAAAAAAAACATAATTATCAATTGTGAATTGTGCAATGTGAATTAAAAAACAAAGTTTTTTCTTATTTTTGCCGTGTTAACAGACTATTATGGATGCGAAGAAATTAAGGAAATGTATAGTTGACTATGCCCTTGCAGAGTTTATTTCAAAAGGAATAAAGTCTGTAAAGATGGACGATATAGCCAAAGGTGTGTCAATATCCAAACGCACATTATATTTGATTTTTCCTACGAAAGAGTCACTGTTGACATGTTGCATAGAAGAGTCGCGTGAGAAGCAGCGTGCAGAAATGACGAAAATCGATAATGAAACTAATGGGGATGTGATTAGTATAATAGTTGGGATGTTGCATCTGCAAATGGATAGATTTTCCAAAATCAATCCAATACTTTATGAAGATATTCAAAAATACCCTGCAATATTGAAAAAGCTTGAGTCAGAAGACAAAGAACAAGAGAAACGTATCTTGGCTTTTTTCAAACGTGGTGTTGCCCAGGGGGTATTTCGGAAGAATCTGAACTACAAGATTGTTGCAGAGCACATGCGAATACAGACAAGAGGCATTATGGACTACAAAATGTATATGCGCTTTGAAATGGTTGACATTATCAAGAACATGTCGATGGTTATATTGCGCGGACTACTGACCGACAAAGGATTGGAGATTTATAAAGTTTCGAAAGTTTGAAGAACTTTAGAAACTCAAGGAGTTAAGTAGTTAGAGGAGTTAAGACATGAGCCTTGAGTCAGAGTCAGTGTCAGAGTCAGTGTCAGAGTAATACTAAACACGTTCGACCACCCGAACCCCTTTTATTTTCTTGAGATTCTTTATTAGCGACTCTATCTTAGTTGTGTCATGGACTGATACTACCAGAGTGCCGCTGAATAATCCGTTGTCGCTGTTGATGTTGATTGAGCGAAGCGACATTTTTTCTTCAACGACAATGTTGCGAGATATATTGTTCACGATTCCAATATCGTCCTTACCAACAATTTTCAGTGTGACATCGTAGAGCGAAGTACCTTTTCCATTCCATCTGGCCTTTAATATTCTATAGCCAAAACGCTGTTTCATGTCTGTAGCATTCGGACAGTTTTCACGATGGATTTTTATACCGCCATTGGCTGTTACGAAGGCAAAAATCTTGTCTCCGAATACAGGATTGCAGCATTTTGCCAACTGGTAATCAATACCCTTGAGATTACGGTCGATAATCAGTTCGTCACTATTGTTGGACGAGTCGGTGTCGTGAGTCTTGCTCAGGTCGAAGGTATCAGCACTCACCTTGTCGTTGCTTTGTGAAGTGTTATCCCTAAGAGCTATGTACTTATCAATTACCTCGCTGACTTCGAGGTTCTTGTCGGCAATGTCTTTATAGAAAGAGGTTACACGTTTATAACCAAGTTTTTTGATGAGTTTCATCATCAGCGATTCTTCGATGTCAATCTTATTGTTTTTGAATCGCCTTTCAATCATTTCTTTTGCAAGTGTGCTTTGCTTTACTTCCTGCTCCTTGAGTGCAAGGCGTATCTTGCTTTTTGCATGACTGCCCTTGACAATCTTGAGCCATTCCAAACGCGGCGACTGCACACTAGATGTGATGATTTCTACTTCGTCTCCGCTACGCAGTTCCTGGCGGATGCTCACCACCTTGCCATTGATTTTTGCGCCTGTACACTGATTGCCTATTCGTGAATGGATGCGATAGGCAAAGTCCAGCACGGTTGAGCCTTTAGGAAACTTGAGCAAATCGCCTTTTGGGGTGAAGGCATAGACTTCTTCCTCGTCGAGTTCAATGCGGAACTGATCCATCAGCTGCATGTCATCGTTGCTTTCAAGTGCTGCACGTATGCCCGACAACCAATCTTCTATGCCGTGGGCACTCGTCTTAACACCTTTGTATCGCCAGTGTGCAGCCAGTCCATGCTCTGCAATGTCGTCCATCCGTTCAGTACGGATTTGTACCTCAACCCATTTGTTTTCGGGTCCAAGCACTGTTATATGTAATGATTCATAACCATTGGTTTTCGGGACAGACAACCAGTCGCGCAGACGGTTAGGATTTGGCTGGTACATGTCTGTAACAATGGAATAAGCTTGCCAGCACAGCATTTTTTCGGCTTTTTCGGAAGAATCAATAATGATGCGAATGGCAAAAATATCATAAACCCCTTCAAATTCGCACTTCTGCTTTTTCATCTTCTGCCAGATGCTGTGTATGCTCTTTGTGCGGGCTTTGATATGAAATTTCATCCCAACTTCCTCCAGTTTTGCATTAATAGGCTTTACAAACTGCTGTATGTACTGATTGCGCACTTCTTCGGTGTCGTGGAGTTTTTCCTGAATATGGAAATAAGGTTTTGGTTCAAGATATTTCAGACTCAGGTCTTCCAATTCCTTTTTCAATGAATACAATCCAAGTTTATGTGCAAGAGGTGCGTAGAGGAATGATGCTTCACGTGCAACCATTGA
>JAZLEX010000054.1:0-14936 GCA_045615485.1 Prevotella sp. | reverse complement strand
TGTTATACCGTCCTTACAGGACTTATGAGATAAAAGCTCTGTAGGAGCGTAATAACATAGCGTAGTGCGATAGCGCTACGTAATTGAATCGGTAGTCCTCTAAAGTCCTGTAGGTGTCCTTCGACAGGCTCAGGATAAACTACATAATTCCATATTGTAGTTGTTGATGTGGGCATAAAGTTCTATGAAAAGGTTTATTATGGTTTATAGCCTTGGAATTGTTGCAGAACCCGATATGGTAATGTTGTAGGTGGCTGGAAATATCTGTGAACTGTTCACAAGGATTTTCAACCACCTACAACATTAATGGCTCGTAAGAGACATCTGCAACAATACCAAGGGGTTTATCTCGGTTTTTGTCTAAACAAGGCTCCCCCCACTAATTTCCCACTGTGCCGTAGTGCCTTCTATGCACGTGTATTTATTGATTGCCATATTCCGAGGGCGCTGCCCTCTGGTTACTGACCACTCGCTACGCTCGCTGTATCGCCTTCCAGGCGAGTTAACTGAGTTGTTACATACGGCTACTCTATTTTAAAATAAGGTGATGTGTTATAACAATAGCGAAACCTGAAAATTTTTAGTCGTTTGGGCTTCCTAATCTCCCAATCCATTTTTGGATTAATCAGAACGGATAACCGATTGCAAAGTGCAGGGTTTGGTTGTTCTTGAAATTATCTACATTGAAATAGCCCGTTTTTTCTGTGTCATATGGCAGGTGGAGGGCTGCTGCCCAGTCGAGCCGCAAGACGAGGATGCCTATGTCGTAGCGTAGGCCTACCCCAACGTCTGATGCCAATTGTTTCAAGAAGTTGTTGCCTTCCCAGTCCATATACCATACGTTACCCATATCAACGAAGCCTGCTCCATGCAGATTGCCTACAATATTGAAGCGATATTCCAAGTTTGCTTCGAATTTCATGGAACCAGCTCTTATCAGTTCAAGGAAGGATGTACTTTGCAAATAGCCTAACTTACCTGGTCCGATGCCATGTGCAGGAAATGCCCTCAGACTATTGGCACCACCGACATAGAATAGTTCATCGTATGGTACGTCATCTTTTTCACTATTGCCGTAGCTAAATATCAGACCTCCGCTAACGTGCGACACAAGACTCGATTGTTGTGTTATTTGCCACCTCTTGACAATATCGGCTTCAAGTTTCAGGAATTGTGCAAATGTGCTGTTTAGGAACTTTTTATCTCTCTCGTTCCAACTCTTTCCAGTCACCGAATATGCCGTATTGAGAATGTTTCCCGATTCGGCTATGCTTACCCAAAAGTTCAGAGGGTTGTAGGTGGTTGAAGGACTTGCATAGGAAAAAGTGTATTTCATTTGTGGCACCAGGCGGTTTTCAAACATCTTCAACAATGCTGGATTTGTTAGCGACAACGAATCAAATCGTGCTGCCTTGTCGGCAAGGTGAGGATATTTAATCATGAGAGGTGAGAATTTATGCACAACAGTTTCCTTGAACTGCCATTTGTATGTAGCATCGGCTGAAAACGTTTCGTAGCGGAACAGATCTGGTCGGTTCTGTATCTGATACTGTATGGTGAACTTGGTCGATGGGGCTGTATAGAAACGTTGTCGTGGACTGCGAAACAACTTGAAAGGAGTTTGCAATCGTGGTATTTCCAACGACAGGTCGGCACCATAGACATAGTAGTCGTTTGACTCACTATTTCCACCGCTCCGATTATTGAGTTTCCACTGGTATTCACCAAAAAGTCCTATTGATAGTTTTTCGGCTCCATGGAAGGCATTGTGCTTGTCGAGAGAGATTCGTATTTGCGGACCGAAACGTGAATTGGAATTACCTTGAGCATTAGCTTCGAAATTGAAATCGTATGGCTTGTCGAGAACACAATTCAGTGTAACATCAAGTGTGTCGCTGTCATCGCGTGGCACGAAGGAAAAATCAACTGATGAGAAAAGTCCTGTAGAGGAAATGCCTTGTACTGTCTCAGCATATTTATCATAGTTATATGCTTCTCCTCTCCTGAATGTAATGTCGCGTAGAAGTACGCTTGGTCGGAGTGGGCGTTGTTTGTTGTATAGTATGGTTAACGACCGTCTGACTAATGAATCTGTGAGCCGTTCAAATGCATTTTTTCTCATTTGTATTCTCACTTTGCCTATGTACCAGCGTTTGTAGGCTGTTTCTGGTACGTTTTGTGCAGGTTGTATTCTCAACAGTATTTTACCTGGATTTGAAACTGAATCTGCCGCATAGACTATATATTCCTTTTTGAAGTAATAATAGCCATCATTGCGTAGCATCTCTGCGAGCCGCGTTCGTTCTGCATCTATGTCGGCAAACGAGAATGGGGTACCTTTAAGAATTCTGAAATTCTCTCTGCTGGCTTCCATTGCACTGTCGATATGCTGTGGGAACCCTACCCTTTCTACAGAGTCAATGAGATAGACATCATTGATAATAATATTGTAGTCGATTTTAGCTTTTTTAGGATTCTTGAGTTGTACAACATTTGAAGTCACTGCGCTGTTGAAGAATCCGTAATTTTCAAGCACATTTTTGGCCACTGTAGCATGCATTTCGGGATTCACGCTACTTATGGTTCTCCACTGCGAACCGAAATGGTCGCGCAGCCATTTCCCAAAACCTTTATCTGCATTGGCATTTGCATTATAAATCCATAGACGCAGAGGAAGGATGGATTTTATCTTTGAACTACCAAACAACGAACCGTTAGGAGGACTTGCGAGAGCAGCTTCCACTTCCAGTTTCGTGTTGTTGAGATGGTCTTTATATTTTTCCTCATTTACTGGGGAGATAGTATATTTCACATTATTTATACCATCGTAGAGAATTTCGCCTTCTGGCATATTGCTCGTAGCGCTACAACCGACAAATATTATTGCCAGCAGTAACAGGCATAATGAGGGTGAGGTTTTCATCGTAATCATCGTTTTCTGTTCAAGTGCATGCGGCGGAAGATTTCTATCAGCGAACTGATTTTCTTCTTGTAGAGGAAGCCTGCTGAATAAACGGTCATGCTGCCTTCGAAAATATCGCGTTTATCATATTCGTAGTATAGCTTGAGCATTTTTGTTGATGTGTCGTTCAAACGATACTCCAAAGAGATGTTATCCAACTTTGTACTGCTCGATGACATGGATGTAGATGTTGAATATTTTCCACCGATGGCAACATTCAGTCGATTGTTCCACAGACGCTTTGAAAACTTGAAACTGTAGTCGGTATATGCCGAGCCAACTGCATCGTGCATATTTGCCACTCCCATTGACAAATCCAAGCTCTGCAAGGCTGATCCTGCAATGTTTGAAATTTCATTTTGCAGGAAATTGTTCAGGGCATCGTTCATACTCAGATTAGCTGTGTTGCTCTCTGAGAGGTATAGTCCTGTCGTTATCATTGAAACTGCGAGTTTTCCTCTCTGTGCCTCGTCCATCGATGCTAATTCGCTTGTCACGAATGCGTCTTCAGGAGCTTCGAGGATGAATTGCAGTCCCATGTTGTTCAACGTCTGAGAGAGTTTCACTCCCACATTGAAATCCACTGCTCGTGTTGTTCCGCTTCCACTGTTGCCTCCTACCGTTGTCCTGTTGCGCTCGGTGGCTGTGATGTTCAGTTGTGGATTTGTGATATTGCCGTTGAACTCAACATAACTGCCTTCCTGGATTGTGAAAGTCTGTAGCGGAATCACTGGTAGCGAATATTTCATTTCGCCTCTGCGGAGTATGTATTTGCCATTGAGGGTTAAGTCATCGTAAGGATTGTATTTCATTCTCAGTTCACCGCTTCCTTCCACGTTCAGGTAGTTGCTGCCATCGGCATTCAGCAGACAACTGACATGGGTGCCATCTTCAACCTTCAGTGTCATTGTCATGTTCAGACCCATCAATGGAGGTTTTTCCGCTGCAACCACTTTTGTTGTGTCACGGAAGTCAATAAAAGTTATCAGTCCGTCCATCCTGTTGTCGGTATTGAGTGGCGTATCTTTCAATATGTATGTAATGTCGCTTTTGCTTAGTAGGGTTAATGCGCCATTCATTGTCAGATTGTTTAGTGTTCCCTTCATATTTGCCATCAGGTTGACGTATCCATTTCCATAAAGCAGCGAATTAGCCTTGCGCTTGGCTGAAATGAGTTTGAAATCGTGTGCCGTCATGCGCAAATCTATTGTCGTGTTGTCAGCATCCGAGAAATCAATATTTCCATTAAGGGTAAGTGGGTTTTCATCATGTCCATAGATAGTGAATTCGTTGAGCACGAGTTTGCTGTCGGCTACACGTATTGGACTATTACCAAAACGGAAATCCACTCCGTAAGGTGCACTGTATAGATGGGCTGAGTCTAATGCCAGTTCGCCACTTACCATCAGACTGTCAGTATGTCCTGTCACATCTACTCTGCCGTTGGCAAGTCCATGTAATCCGATTACCTGCTGAGGTATGAATCCATTAGCCATATCCAGCGGAAGGTTTATCAGTTCTATGTGTGCATCCACCATTCCTTGCTTTGTCGATTCTGCATCATCTACTACAGGCTGGTATCTACCGTCAAGGACAGCAACATCCTGACCATCTTTTGTCAGTGTTCCAGAGAGGATGCTTTCTCCCCCATTCATGTCAGGAATGAGTACCAGTCCAAGTCCTATGTCACCAAGAGGAACTTTCTCCAATGACATATTTGTAATGCCTATGTCTGATGCAATACTCCAGTTCTTGTCTGTTTGCACAATATGCACATCTCCATTCATCTTGCCAGCAATTTTCGGCATGAGAGGAATCAGAGCTGTAAGTTCTGTCAGGTCGAAATTATTGACTTCCAGAGCAAGGTCTTGTTTGGTAGTGGTTTCTGAACTATCAGAGTCAGTGTCAGAGTCAGTGTCAGAGTCAGTGTCAGAGTCGTAGATTTGAAGTCCAGTGCCATCATCGGCCTTTAGTATTATTTTGGTTTTTATCCTATTGCCTTTGTGCAGGCTCAGATAATTGTCCGCATTCAGGTTGTATTCCTTATAGCCCAATACTGGTCGTTCAGGTGTCAGATTCAGCAGCAGGCTGTCGGGGGTTATCCTTGCTGACGTGCCAAGCATGATTCCCAATTTGTCATCCTTGTCGTATATTCTCACACCTACGTCGCCTTTTTCTGCCAGAAGTTGTCCGTCAACCAATGCGTGGAATACCATTTGCGGATTATCCTTGTTGTTGCGCACATCGGCTTTGAACTTGGTTGAAATAGAGTCTTCAAATACAGTAAATTTCAGTGAGTCAATATACATGCTGTCAACAAACAGTTTTTCTGCTTCCAAGTATGCATCAATTCCATAGTTCTTGCGCAGGCTGACATCTGCTTCCAGCGATTTGAAACTATAGCCAGCATCTTCGAGCAAGAACATTATCGGAGCATCATAATCCAGTTTAGCATATAGCGACAAGTCGGGCAGTAATGGTCGCAACTTGTCTCGGTCAATGCGATAATCGTTAAGCTGTTCCGTCAGACTATCAGTAAATGCAGAAAGGTCGGCAATGATTCTTTCGTAGCCATATTTTCCCTCCAGTTCCATTTGCATAGATGGTGCATCAACAGTGGCGTAGGTTGTGTCGCGGTCGGAATATAAGTTTATGGTTACGTCTAATGGCAATATATATTCTGCCGTATCAACGAGTGCGACATCTGAAATATAAGCATCCAACTTGACCACATCATCCATGTCGGCATACACATCCAAATTGCCATGCAAGCTTTTCATATAGCCTTGCTCTGTGAATCCCATACTTTTAAGATCCAGGGAATCCAAGTCTATTTGTGCACTTGCATCAATTGCATTTTTGTCGAGCGTACCATCTGCCGTAATTTTTCCATACAGGTATTTGTCCTTGCTATCAACGCTAACATTTAGTCTGCCATTCCAAGCTTCTGCCATTGCCTTCATCTGCTCCAGTGTCAGAGGATAATCAACAATCTCCAGCCCATAAAGGTCAATCCTGTGTATGGTAGCCATCACATCACCATTGATATGCTTGAAGTCTGGATTTTGGAAATCCATGTTCAGTATCTCTGCTATATTTCCATGCAGCACAACATCAGCATCTATGTATCTGTTTTTTATTTTCAATGTGGTATTGGCAATACCTGCTGCCAGTCCTCCTTCAAAGGTCAGGTTGCTCAGGTCGTATGTTCCGTATCTGAACTGTCTGACGTGTATGTCGGCATTGATATTGTTGTGAGCAATATCCACTCCACTACCTTTTGAATTTAATGTTCCAGAGAATACGCCCATTCCTGCACCAGGCATATAGTCATTCAGATTGAGATTGCTGACGTCAGCCTTTACGTTGTATGCCATTGAGTTGTAATCAAAACTGCCATCAAGTTCCACATTGGCATTACTCTGCTTCAACAGCATTTTTGTTGATACCTTTGTACCATTAAGTGCCAACTCACCCTTTACACGTATTCCCGATGGTATTCTTATCTGGTCACTGTCAATGAACGACTGTGCAACCGAAGCATCAGCAACATCAATATCAACCGATGTAAGCAAGTTCATTTCGGATGTATTCGTCAGATTGCTTACACTCCCTGATGCTTGCACCTGCAACATTTCAGGTATCGACAATCTTATGCCAGAAAAATCCATCTTCTGCAAATTGCCTTTCACCTTGCCACTCAGCAGGAAATTCCTATCAGGCAATTTTGCCATTATATCTTTTGGTAATACTACCGTCGGGAAACTGTTTATTATGTTCTTACCTACCGATGCCTCAATGCCAATTTCCATCTGTCCTGGGGCTTCATCGGCAAATGTATTCATGTCCATGCTGAATGTTCCCTTCATCTTTGTGGCTGGTAGTTCTGCAAGAAAACCTCCAACACTCAATCGTGTGGAATCTACATACACCTGACTCAATCCTAAATGAACATCAGCAAATGACAACGTGCCGTCCATGAAGAAGTCCTGACTGTCTGCCATCAACTGCTCTAAGGCATAAATCTTTCTACCTAAATCTATTCGGGCATTGGTAGCTGATAGATTGAGCAGACCAGTCGTCATGTTCATAGCACCACTTTCTATGTGGAATTTAGAATTCTTTACTTGCAATTGTGCTACATTAAACACCCACTTGGCTGGTTCCGATTTCGTTGTGTCTTCTGGCAGGGAATCTGCAAGGACTATGTTTAAGTCGGCACCGCTCAGCAGCACATTGCCAATGTCACCCCTTTCGTCATTCAGGCGAATATGTGCCAATTCGTTTCCTGAAATATTGAGCTGTGCCACCTTTCCTTTTATTCGTACTGCCTTGATGAGTGAGGCGGTGTTGGCCGACACATTTTGCAAATCCAGTTCCTTAACCTTAACTTCGGCTTTCAGCAGAGGCAACAAAGCAACCGATACTCGTGCCTGCTTCATATCGGCATAAAACAACGAGTCATCTGGAAGCCCTACCCTACTATCATGCACGCTCACTCCATACAGTTCTAAATCAATAGGGAATCCCAAGCGAATGTAATCTATGGAAACCTTCATTCCGGTTGTTTCCGAAATATATCCCGACGCTTTGTCAACAACATAGTTCTGCACCGCTGGTGTGTAAAGCAAGAGCATTACAATCAGCAGCAGCACAATAGGAGTTGCTACCACAATCCCCAATATGCGCAAAATCAGATTCAGATATTTCGTTCGAGTTCTTTCCAAAGTTTTTCGTCTGGAACCTCAGATTCCACGTGAATATGTTGTTTTGATACAGGATGAATAAAGTCCACCGACCGAGCAAGCAAGGAAATGCTTCCATCAGGATTCGACCGCTTGGCACCATATTTCAAGTCGCCTTTTATCGGACAACCAATAGCCGCCAACTGGCAGCGTATCTGATGATGACGTCCTGTCAGCAATTCCACTTCCACAAGCGAATAGTTGTCCGAATGAGCCAGCACCCTGTAGTTCAATACGGCTTTTTTGGCATCCTTTGCAGTAGCTTCCACAACATAACTCTTGTTCTGTTTCTCATTCTTCACAAGCCAGTGGGTCAGCGTTCCCGACATTTCTTTCGGGCAGTTGCTTACTACTGCCCAATAGGTCTTCCTCACCTCACCCTTGCGGAACATATCGTTCATTCGCGACAAGGCTTTCGATGTACGGGCAAAAACTACCAGTCCAGCCACAGGACGATCCAGCCTGTGAACCACACCAAGAAACACAGCACCTGGCTTAGCGTATGCCGTTTTTATGTACGACTTCACGGTTTCCGACAATGGCAGGTCGCCAGTCTTGTCGCCCTGCACTATCTCACCGCTTTCCTTGCGGACAATTATTATATGATTATCTTCGTACTTTACTTTCATTCTTACATTTGCAAGCCACCATTTACCTGAATCACCTGTCCTGTGACGTATGAACTTAAGTCAGATGCTAAAAACAAAGCCACATTGGCAATATCCTCAATCTGTCCTGCTCTACGCAGAGGAATGGCGTTTACCCAAGCCTTCCTTGTCTCCTCTGGCAAGGATGATGTCATCGCCGTCTCAATAAAACCAGGAGCAATGGCATTAGCACGAATACCACGTGAGCCTACCTCCTGACCAATACTCTTGGCCAAAGCAATCAGACCAGCCTTTGATGCAGCATAGTTGCACTGACCAGCATTGCCATGAATGCCCACTACCGACGACATGTTTATAATGCTACCACTCCTCTGACGCATCATCACTGGCACACAGGCATGGATGAAATTAAATGCCGATTTCAGATTCACATTGATTACAGCATCCCATTGCTGTTCGGTCATACGGAGCATTAGCCCATCTTTCGTTATTCCAGCATTGTTCACCAGAATGTCTATTTTTCCAAACTCTGACAGAATCTGTCCTACCAGTTCTTCTGTCTGGCTAAAGTCGGAAGCATTGCCAGCATAGCCTTTTACCTTTACACCGTATGCAGCAATCTCTTGTTCCGTTTCCTTTGCTGCATCGTTTATTTCCAAGTCAGTAAAAGCAATGTTTGCACCTTCCGAAGCAAACTTCAGGGCAATGCCCTTTCCTATTCCACGCGCTGCACCAGTAATCAGCGCAATCTTACCTTCAAGTAATTTCATATATATTTTTTATTTAGTCGTTTAAGAGTCAGTCGTCAGAGTCAGCGTCAGCAGTCAGTGTCAGAGTCAGTGTCAGCAGTCAGAGTCAGCCGTCAGCGTGAATCTGTGATTCCGTTTATTATCTGTTGTGGGTTCCTCCAAGCGCACCATAAATAAACTTTGTCACCATAGGCTTTGTATCTTCTGCTTTCATACCCCTGCCCAATCGTCCATAGATATACGGCACTTCCAAGCCCTTCACACAATAGTGAGTAATCTGAGCCACGAGTTCCACATTTTCCATTTCAAATTCACCAGCAGCCTTGCCTTCAGCAAACACCTTCGTGAAAATATCTATCTCATTATCATCAAACTTCTTGCGATTCTTCTCAACCATCCAGATATTCCTAAAAAATTCTGCTCTCAGATTGCCATTCCTCAGCACCGTTTCCTTGATCATGTCCAAATGAGTATAAATAAGTTCTATCACCTTATCCTGTGGACGAATATGCTTCTCCGCCACCTCGTCCATCTTCTCACTCAGTCGTTCAAGTTCACTTTCTATAACGGCATAGTATATCTCCTCCTTGTTACTGAAATAAGTATAGAGCGTACGCCTACCTTTTCCTGAAGTAGTCGCAATATCATTCATCGTTGTATTGTCGAAACCGTTTTTTGCAAACAGTTGTCGAGCCACGTCAACCAGTAACTGTCTTGTTTTTAAAATTGACATAATTATTTACAAATTTCAATGTATAATGTACGATTCATTTTTGCACACTATTTTTCATTGTGCAAAATTACTACAAATATTTCCAAAAATGGCGAAATGGCAGGCGAAAAAAGCGAGATTTAACTAAAAATTAACTATTTTGAGCCAAAATCACACAAAAAAACACCTATCTTCACAGATAAGCATGCTCATAAAATGTAAACAACATATTATAACTGGTTTTAGGTTAATAACACATAACTTATTATCTACAACCTGCTCTTGACGAAATTTACACTGTTAATATAGTCGCTATCTGATGTGAGATGCTCTATTATCATCGGCATTGCAGGGTCTTCGGCATTGGCAAGGCTTACATATAGAGGCCAGTTGAGATTGCCTTCGCCAAGTGCACATTCCTGCAACTGGAAGGTGTATTCTTCCTTTAGACGTACGTCCTTTAAGTGGCAACTGCATATCATTCCCTTCAGTTTCGAGAAACATTCCTCAATGAAGCGGTCGTTGAAGAAATAGCGCTCGGGGGAAGTTATCATATTCACGATATCAAGATGAACGCCAAACTCATCGCGGTTTACATCGTCGATGAGTCTAAGGTATTCATCAGGACTACCAGGAATCATCCAAGGCATGGGTTCTATGGCAAATTTTGTTTTTCGTGGCTTGGCAGTATCTATTATGTCTCGAATCATCTGTACTGCCATCTGCCATAATTCCTTGCTGAAATTGCCTTTATAGCCACCGTCCCATCTTGGTCCGTATGGTGTTCCGACTACATTTACGCAGCAACGAGCACCGATTCGGTCGGCCATCATTAATTGCTGAATGGCGTATTCTGTCCATTTGGCACGTTCGGCACTGTCGGCTGCCAAAGTATTGCGCCATACGCCCACTTCAGCAATTGTCAGTCCTGTTTGTGCGGCTTCCTGTCTGTATGCCTCGATTGTTGCTTCCCCTGCAAGATAGTCAACGGGAAAGACTATTGATTTCAGTCCAAGTGCAGAGTGCTTTGATGCCCACTCTTGAGGCGTACTGTGTTCGAGTGATGAAGAAATGCCAAGATACATTAGAAAGTCCTCCTATGAATTACGGTTGGATCCATTGTGCTTAGATTTTGTACGGCAGTCCTTGCCATTGTACTTGCAAGTTCGGCTGTCATGGACTGTATTCGTTGTGCTACAACATCTGCACCATCTTTGAGTAGCGGCATTAGATGACGACCTACGGAAACGGCTTTAGCACCCATCGCAAGGCATTTATATGCATCGATTCCGCTTATTATTCCACAATCAACAAAGACGGGTATTTCATTGCCCACAGCCTTGATAATGTCGGGTAGTACCATGAGTGGCGGCACAGAGTAAGGCATAATTCCGTGGTGATGTGATACTACGAGACCTTTGCATCCTGCCTTCAAACATTTCTCGGCATCAATAGGACTCAATATGCCTTTTGCAATAAATGGTATTGACGAGGCTGCAACGAAATCTGCTATTTCAGCAGTGGTCTTTGGCTTCATTGGTAATCCGAACACGTTGTCATAGCCACCCTCAGCATTGAAGGCATGGTCAATGTCCATACCTACAGCGAAGCATCCTGCGTTCACGGCATGATTAATCTTACGCAACACTTCGGAATTGTCGGCGTGTGGCTTTATTATTTTAATGGTTCTTGCACCTGTAGCAACTATTCTCTCAAGTTCGGTGTCATCGCCCATGCCTACCCAATGCACAGCATTGCACATTGCTGCTGCCTTTGCATAGATGAGCATACCATTGGGGGCTGTGTTGTCAAGATGTGAAAGTGCTGCCGTCATGATTGGCGTTGAAAAATGCTCACCGAAAAGTTCCATCCCGGTTGATGGGATGACGGAGTCGAGATACCGTGTCTCCAACAATAGGGAGTCGAAGTACTCGCGTGTAATAATGTCTGAGGAAGAAGCCATTTTTTGATTTACGGTTTTGAGGTTTTACGGTTTTGAGGTTTAAATTGTAAATTGATTAAATCGTAAATAAATTGTACATTGTAAATTGTAAATTGTAAATCTGTTTTGAGGTTTTACGGTTTTCGTTTTCGTTTAAGTTGTAGTGCGTGATTCTACGATGGTGTTTATTTCGTTCATGCGCTTGTCTGTTAGTTCGTAGCGACTGATGACGAAGGCGGCAATCAGCATCAGCACTGCTGGAATGAGTGTTACCAAGGAAACGATGCCCCATTCGGCAAACGGTGTCTGTACTGTTTTCTGAGCATCGAAGCCTACGCAAGCGAGGATGAAAGCGGGTAGTGCACCACCGAGTGCCATTCCTGCTTTCATGAATATGCAGATGAGGGCTGTGACTATAGCAGCGGCTCGTCTGCCTGTGAGGTATTCTCCGAAGGTAACCACTTCAGGTACCAATGCCCACATGTAACCTGTGGCAACAAGTATGCCAGCACTCTTTACGAATTGCGACAGGCAGAGCATGAGGAAGTTTCCGCGCAGGAACTCAACCGTTCCTGTCAAGTACATAATAGCCATGCCGACGATGGAGATGCCGATGGAAATGAGGAACAGCCATCGCTTGCCTGTCCTGCGCTTGATGGTTGGCACGAGTGGAAGCAAGATGAATGCGGGGATGGTGCCGAGCCACATGAATACAGACGTGCGGAATGTGTCTGTTTTTGCAACGTAGGTAAGGAAGTAGGAGTCGGCAGCATTGCTGATGCTCATCGTGGCGAAGGTGATGACGAAGAAGAGCGACAATACGCGCAGAGGGCGGTTGCCCATTATCTCATGCCATAGGTCAGCGAATCGTACTCCTGCCGACTGCTTGGCGTTCATCACAATCTTTTCTTTCGTCTGTGAGAAGCAGAAGAACAGCAGAAGGAGTCCTGCCAATGCGAAGATGCTCATTGTGATGAGCCATGCGGAGGAGGCTGTGGGCGTGTTGTAAACGGCTCGCATCTCACCTGTTTCGGCATCCATCACCTTTGGCGCGAAGATGGCTATGATAAGTGGAAGTGTCTTGATTAGGAGTCCTGCGAAGTTGGCGAAGAGCATTCGCACACTTGTGAGTATGGTGAGTTCATTCACGTCGCGTGTGAGTGAATCACCAAGTGCACCATACGGTACGCTTGTTAGGGTGAAGCACATGCTGAGTGCAATATAAGTTATATAGGCATACAGCAAACTTGAGTGGAATCCGTTCCAAAAGCAGAGTACCGCTGCTCCTGCCATCGGAACGCCACCGATGATGAGCCACGAGCGATATTTGCCCCATCGAGGGTATGACTTGTCAACGAGTGTGCCAACAAAGGGATCCCAAAGCACATCGATGATGCGCACGATAAGGAACATCACGGCTGCTGATGCGGGATCCAATCCGTAAACATTGGTGTAATAGAAAAGCAACCATATACTTACAGTCTGATATATGAGGTTCTGTGCTACCTCTCCAGAGCAGTAGCCTACCCTCTCGCGCCATGTAAGTCTTATTGCTTTTTCCATAAACTATTATTTAGAAAATGCGGTTTTACGGTTTAAACTCAGGAGTTAAGGAGTTAAGAGGTTGAGGGTTGAGGGTTGAGGGTTGAGCGTCAGAGTCAGTGTCAGTTTTGCGGTTTTACGGTTTTCGTTATCGTTATCGTTATCGTCAGTGTCAGAGTCAGTGTCAGAGTCAGTGTTGTACATTGTAAATTGTAAATTTGTATTGCGGTTTTACTGAAGCCGTTCAAATTCAGTAACTTTCTTAGAGCATTCTTCCATCAGCCATTTAGGGGTGGAGGTAGCTCCACAGATGCCTACGGTATGTACATTTTCAAGCCATTCGGGTTGTATCTGCTCTGGACCTTCAATAAGTTTTGTTGATGGGTTCACTCTCTTACACTCTTCGTAGAGCACATGTCCGTTGCTGCTTTTGTTTCCGGCAACAAACAATACCAAATCGTGCTTGCGTGCAAATGTACTTATATGCGGCATACGATTGGCTACCTGACGGCAGATAGTATCGTAACTGCGGAAACTGGCATTAGGTGAAATGTGTGTATAGATGTAATCAATTATTGCACGGAACTCATCAAGCGACTTGGTGGTCTGACTATAGAGAACTATGTCCTTTGAAAAATCCAGTTTTGTCTTCACATCTTCCAACCCTTCCACTACTATTGCCTTACCACCTGTCTGACCTACCAAGCCAAGAACCTCAGCATGTCCTTTTTTGCCGAAGATTACCAATTGACGGGTTAGCGGTGATGGGTCGAAGGAACGTTTGATGCGCGTCTGCAATTTAAGCACAACGGGACAGGTGGCATCAATTAGTTCAATATTGTTTCGTCGGGCGAGTTCGTAGGTTTCAGGTGGTTCACCATGAGCACGCAGCAGCACTTTGACATTGTGAAGTGTTTTCAGTTGTTCATGGTTGATGGTTATGAGTCCCATATTCCTGAGCCGTTCACATTCCATCCCATTGTGCACAATATCGCCAAGGCAGTAGAGGGAGCCGTTCTTGTTGAGTTCTTCCTCTGCCTTTTCGATTGCTGTAGTAACACCGAAGCAGAATCCGCTACCTTCGTCGATTTCAATTTTGATCATAATTGGTCGTTTGGTGGTTTAGTCGTTTGGAAGCCAGTAGTCAGAGTCAGCAGTCAGAGTCAGCAGTTATGCTCTTGAAATATGACTCCAATAATTTATGTGCTGCGATAAAGGATGTCTGTCTGCCTGCAAGGACTTCCTGTTCTTCAAGTTTCAATGCTTCCTTGATTTCTGGATTATTATAGAAATTATTTCTCAAAGTCTCGTTTATTGACTCATACATCCAGTATTTGCTCTGCTCATTGCGACGATAGTTGAAATATCCGTTTTTCTTGACAAAATCGAAATACTCATAAACCATATCCCAAATTGGTTCTACCCCGATGTTGTAAAATCCTGAGTAGCACATCACTTTAGGTTCCCATCCGCTGTCTGGTTTTGGGAAGAAATGTAGCGCATTGCGGAAGTTGGTTGCCGCCATTTCACATTTTTCAATATTGCTGCCATCGCACTTATTTATGGCTATGCCATCGGAAATTTCCATTATTCCGCGCTTTATGCCTTGCAGTTCATCACCTGTACCTGCAAGCTGAATCAACAAAAAGAAATCCACCATGCTATGACATGCTGTT
>JAZLEX010000053.1:0-3911 GCA_045615485.1 Prevotella sp. | reverse complement strand
AATATTAAAACTATTACAATCTAATGATAAAGGGAAGTGTGAAACGATGGGGAAGCTTATTCGTTAATTGGTATTTCAATAAAAAATCGTTACCTTATTGGGCAATTGTGATTATCGATGCTTTAGTAGTCTTTTTTAGCTTCATAATCACTTTTTATTGTTTTTGGGGGATAAATGACGCATCGGTGAAAGACGCACAGGTTCAGCATGTTTTATGCACCTCACTTTTCTATACATTGATTTATGTGGTGTTTTTCCGCGTGTTCAGGACTTATAAGGGAATCTTAAGGTATTCCTCTTTCGTGGATTTGATACAGATTGTCAAAGCTATTGTATTCGGTATGCTTGTTTCTTTGATAGTCATGTCTATCGTCCTTTATCTGAAAGTTGGATGCCCAATGCACATAAGGGCGAGAGTCATAGTTTCAGCGTCCATTTTTTCGGGTATGTTGATGGTTCTTGTGAGAATGATTGTCAAAAACCTTTATGATCTTGAGTTTGCTACAAAGAATGCAAGGTTTTGCTTCATTTATGGCGTGCAAGATGTCGGAATCGGAATCGCAAAATCAATAAGGAACGACAAGCCTGCAAAGTTCATCCTCAAAGGCTTTGTTACAGATGTCCCCGATATGGGCGATTATATAATAATGGGTAAAAGGGTTCATTATCTTGATGACAACCTTGTGCCTACCATGAAATCCATGGGTGTGTCTGCACTGATTGTTAGTCCGCTCAGGGCAAATGCTTTCCGTAATAATACGATATTTCAGGATCAGTTGATTGATGCAGGCATAAAGATATACATGCATGAAGGTGAACATGAGTTCAAGGACAGCGACACGGAAGTGGTAACTTTAAAAGAAGTTAGCGCGGAAGACTTATTGCCGAGAAATGAAATTAAAATTAATCTTAGTGGTGTTGCAAGAATGTTGCAAGACGAAGTGGTGCTGATTACTGGTGCGGCTGGCTCTATCGGAAGTGAAATAGTTCGTCAGGTAGCACAGTTCCGCCCTAAGCAACTTGTCCTGATTGATCAGGCAGAAACTCCAGAACATGATATCCGTCTGATGATGAAGAACGAATATCCCGACATCCCTGCCAAAACAATCGTTACAACGATTACTAATAAAGGTAGGATGAGGGACATATTCGGGCAATACCGACCAGCCTATGTGTTTCATGCAGCAGCTTACAAGCATGTGCCAATGATGGAAGACAATCCATCAGAGGCTGTGCATAATAATGTGTGGGGCACAAAAGTCTTGGCTGACCTTTCGGTAGAGTTTGGTGTGAAGAAGTTTGTGATGATTTCAACCGACAAGGCAGTCAACCCGACAAATGTCATGGGCTGCAGTAAGCGAATATGTGAAATATACGTTCAGAGTTTGAACAAAAGTCTGCAAAGTAAGGAAAACGCGACACAGTTTGTAACAACGCGCTTTGGAAATGTGCTTGGTTCAAATGGCTCTGTTATTCCGTTGTTTAAGGAGCAGATAAAGAATGGTGGACCAGTCACAGTTACCGATCCTAATATAATCAGATATTTTATGCTTATTCCAGAGGCTTGCAAACTGGTTCTTGAGGCTGGTACAATGGGAAGTGGGGGCGAAATATTTGTATTTGATATGGGAAAACCTGTCAAAATTTCAGATTTGGCAAAACGCATGATAGCTCTGAGTGGGGCAAAGAATGTGGAAATAAAATATACAGGATTGCGAGATGGTGAAAAACTCTATGAGGAAGTTCTTTCAGAAGAGGAAAACACAAAACCATCATTCCACGAGAAAATCAGAATTGCCGAAGTCAGGGAATACGAATATGAACGTGTATGTGCCGATTTGAATGAATTGTTCTTGATTGCTGCGAAATTTGATGATATGGAGACTGTGAAAAAGATGAAGCAGATAGTTCCAGAATATAAATCAAACAATTCAAAGTATTCGGTATTGGATAAATAAAGCATATTGACGATGACTTTTGTGAATTATAAATTGTAAATTATTCAAATAGTAAATAGTAAATCAGTAAATTGTAAATCCGTGAATAATCTAACCTTCCATTAATACGAATATGAAATATTATATCTTATTTGGTCCTCCAGGTGCTGGAAAGGGCACACAAGCTGCGGCTATCGCAGAAAAATACAATTTAAAGCATATCAGTACGGGTGAATTACTTCGGAATGAAATTGCTGCTGAAACAGAATTGGGCAAAATGGCTAAAAACCTTATTGAAGCAGGTAATTTTGTTCCAGACTATGTGGTAGAGGGAATGATAGAGCATTTGTTTGCTACTACAAAAAATGTAGCAGGTTTTCTTTTAGATGGTTTCCCACGGACATTGAATCAGGCAAAAGACCTTGACAAAATGTTGAGTGAACATGGTGAAAAAGTCAATGCCGTCATTTCTATAATGATATCCGACAAGGTAATACATGAGCGATTGTTGCACCGTGCTGAAATTGAAGGTCGTGCAGATGATGCAAATGAGGAAACTATTCAAAACCGCATAGCTACATATCACAAAAAGACAGAACCGCTGATAACTTATTATAAAAAGGCAGATAAATATCGTGAAGTACAAGGCGAAGGTGGAATAGAAGATGTCCGCGAACATTTGTTCGACTTGTTCAATGGAATCGATAATTCGCTGATGCTTGATAACACAGTGATTGATGAGCATTTGCTTGATACATTACAGCAACAGGCACATCACTCACCACGTTTGCGTATTAACTACGACCTTCGCAACAATGAGGAAGAAGATTCTCAACGCATGTTGAATGTCCTTTTGCCAGGAACGAAACTTGTGGTGCACCGACATCAGCATACAAATGAGACAGTAATTGCTTTGCGTGGTAAGATGGATTGCGTGTTATACAACGAAGATGGCACAGAAATGCATCGTTATCACATGGGTGGAAATACGGGCGTATTAGGCATAAATATACCGCAAGGTGTGTTCCATACTATTGAAGTACAGGAACTTGCAATCATTTTCACGGGCAAACAAGGTGTGTGGACTCCACCTGCAAAAGAAGATATTCTAAAAATAAAAGTAAAATAATCCTAAAAAAATTTGGTGGTTTGCAAAAAATGTAGTACCTTTGCACCCGCTTTTGAAAAAATAGGTAGATCCGTTAGCTCAGCAGGTAGAGCACATCCCTTTTAAGGATGGGGTCTTGGGTTCGAGCCCCAAACGGATCACATCAAAATAAATTAGAATCTGTTTGGGCTGAATAAGTGAGAGAAAACGCTCCGCCTTGCAGAAAAATCCGTTAAATAATAAAATAAAATGTACGTAATTGCAGACATGAACGGTCAACAGATGAAGGTTGAAGAGGGAAAGAAACTCTTCGTACATCACCTTAAAGGTGTTGAAGCTGGTCAGACTGTTGAATTTGACAAAGTGCTGTTGGTTGACAACAATGGTGCAGTCACAGTTGGAACTCCTACTGTAGAAGGAGCAAAAGTAGTTTGTGAGGTTAAGACTCCACTTGTTAAGGGTGAAAAGGTTATCATCTTCCGTATGAAACGCCGTAAGGACTCAAAGAAGAAGAATGGTTACCGCGAGCAGTTCACAGAAGTAATAGTTAAATCAATTATCGCTTAACTAATTAGAAAGGGACAAATTTATGGCACATAAGAAAGGTGTTGGTAGTTCAAAGAACGGTCGTGAATCTCACGCACAACGATTAGGCGTTAAAATTTGGGGTGGTCAGCAGGTAGTTGCTGGTAACATTATCGTACGTCAGCGCGGTACTAAGCACAATCCTGGTCTCAATGTAGCTAAGGGTAAAGATGACACTCTCTATGCATTGATTGATGGTACTGTAAACTTCCGCAAGACTCGTAACGACAAGAGTATTGTTTCGGTTATTCCTCTTGAAACAATTGCAGAAGCATAAGGAG
>JAZLEX010000052.1:0-2023 GCA_045615485.1 Prevotella sp. | reverse complement strand
ATTGGAATCACATCATCACGTTTGAGAACTTCATGGATTCTCTCAATTTTAATGGCATCAGTATGATGTCTGTCGATAATTTTGTCAAAATTGTATTTCATTTTATGGGGGGGGGTAATAGTTTCAATAGTTTTCAATAGTTTTCAATAGTTTGAATAGTATTTAATAGTATTTAATAGTATTTAATAGTTTTGGATAGTTTTATGGTTACTGGTTGTTGGTGGTTTCTTCATCGAAGATTCTATCAAACATTGCTCTCAGTTGTGTTGGGTTTTCAATGAAGGACTGAAGTTCCTTTAGTTTTTTTTCATTGTCTGATTTCTGAATCCATAGTTTCAGATACCCATTTCGTGAATATTTTTCAATCAAGTGCTTGAGAGTGCGTTGGAAATGCTCATCTTTAGTGATGCTGTTTGACTTTTCCAAACCGAATTGTATTGTTCGCCTTATCACATTCTCTGGTGCAAGGTCGCGGTCGGCTTCGGCTACGATCTTTCCGTAGATGCTTCGTGGTGTTCTTGATGCAGAAGCCCGATGATCCTCTACGGCTTCTTTCATGATTTTAATCTGGTGAGGTGAGAACCATTTTTTCAATCTCGCATCCCTTTCAAGAATCTTTCCACCGATAATCTGGTGGATAGCCCTTTGACCAGATAGTCCCAAGTCGTGGTATGCTGCAATTGTGTAGCACATGTTTATGTCAGCTCCAACTTCATTTGCCATTTTTATTGAATTTCTTATCACGCTATTAACATGTGGCAGTTGATGTGCCTTGTCGAATCCTGCATATTGAGGCAGAATTTCTTGTTCAATAAAATGCATCAGGTCAATACTTGGTGTTCTTTCCATACGGGTGTCAGTTGAAGAAATTCCATGAAATTCCGAAGCGTAGTGTACTCACGTTGCTCGGATAGTGTGGTGACAAGAAGTATTCTTTGTTACCAGCTTTTACCACATGAGTGTACATCAGGAAGAAGCGTGCATGTTTCAGGAAGAAGTCGGCATAAACGTTTATCCAAGGATAATTGCCAATCTTGACTTTTTGCTTATGGTTCTGGACGGCAAATTGTCCTAATGCAGGCGAATAGTCGGGGGCATAATATTTTGAAAAATATTTCACGTCTCCTCCGAGTCTGATATCAAGAACTTTAGCCACATTCAGCAGGAAATACAGATTGCTATAAACATTGATGGCAGGAACAGGCAAAACATCTTCATTACTGCTCTTCTGATAGGTGATTGTATTCTCCCAGTTAAAGGGCCCGAATCTCACATCCTGTCTCAGTTGAGCTGTGAATACGCTGATGTTTGAACTTTCCTGCATTACAGCCACATCCATGTTGGTTCTGCGGAAATCCTGCAATGGATCAATATTGTAGGATTGTGCCAGATAGATATATTTATTAATATTGTCGTAAGCCACGCGAAGTTTAGTCTTGGTTCTGTCCAATGCTAAAACTGCCTCTAACTTGCTGTGGATTTCCTTTCCCAGTTCATTGTCCCACCAGAAATGTTTGCTATGATAATGACGGAAATAGAATGGTGCATTATTGTGTTCAATTGAAGCACGCGCTACGAATCGTATAGTATCTTTCAGCAACCTGAAATTCAGGTTTCCTTCGCCATTTATTCGGAATTGTCCCTTATCTTCACCAACAAGCCATGTTTCTGCGGTAATATTGTAATGCAACAATGAGCCTTGGGTTTTTGCAAGTTGTGCGCCGATGCTGATGTTGTTCTCATTGTAAGCCATGTAGTGATCGGTTGAGTCAGGCATGTTCACATTCCGCAGTTCGTGGGTAGCAAATACTTTGAGTCCAGCCTTAGCATACTTGTTGAATCCTTCCAATAATGCAATGGCAAATGTGTTTTTTACGTTGTGATAACGAGTTTCATCAAAGATTGAATCATTAGAGAATGTGCCTTCAATAGTGTTGTAGTACCTGTTTTGATAGTATTCGGCAGGTGAACGATAGGCTTCATAAATTCTGCCGTGGTTGTTCCATTCAAAAGTATGGATAAA
>JAZLEX010000051.1:0-5459 GCA_045615485.1 Prevotella sp. | reverse complement strand
GGTTGCTGCAGCAAATAGCGGTGGAATAAGTTTTCCTACGGAAACTCTCTCTGCTTTCTACCATCAAGGAAGTAAGAAGAAAATTTTGGTTGTCAATGGTTTCCACAGATTGTCATCACCTGCTCAGGTAAGTACAAGCACTCAACAGGGATTTGACTTTGAGGCAGACCCTGGTGTATGGTCAGGAATCAATCCTGGTTGGTATGGCAGACAAACCTCTTTCGATATGAGCAAGATGGGCAGTGAAGCAACAAGCGGATTAGGCTACACCACGGACAATCTTGTTGGACAATTCCTTATGGGCAACGAATTTGATTATCCAGACACTCACATTGCTGCAATTGCACAAACCCCAAAATATTCCGTATGTAGCTGCTCATCAAAGGCTGTGGAAAACGGCTTGATACAGCTTGACAAATATGCAATGCTGGATCTCATTCTCGGCAATGAGAAAGACTGCGACTATCAGCTTGTGAAATATAAAACCTTCCCTGAAAAGCTGCAGGCTGCTTTGTATGCTTATACAGTCAACGGTGGTTCTCTGCTGGTCAGCGGCAGCTACGTAGGTAGTGACATGAAGTATGACGGACTCGACAAATTCTTCCTTAACAGAGTATTAAAGGTCGACGAAACGAGGGTTCAGCGCAACTATAGTTCTGACACCATAAAGGGATTTGGAGTGGAATGCGAGTTCTACAACACTCTCAACCCGAAACATTATGCAGCAACGACTACCGATGTTTTGGCACCTCTTGGAAAAGCCACTATTGCCATGCAGTATAGTGACGGTAATCCTGCATGTATAGCCTACAATGGAAAAAACTACAAGGTTATCACAATGGGATTTCCTTTTGAGTGTATAAAGAGCGATTATCACAAAGCCTCCCTAATGGCTGAAATGCTTAAATTTCTGATGAAATGACGCTGACTCTGACTCTAACATCATAACCTCTAACCTCTAAGCTCTAAGCTTACCACCTCTTCTTCTCTACCTTAACGCTACCTTAACGCTACACGCGACGTAGCATTATGGTTTACTTGTCCTATAGACGAGGTTTATATTTTGTACCAATAAGTATAAGAACGCTTTTGAATTCGAGTGCAAAGTTACAACATTCATTTTTGTCACTCGTGCAATTCCGTGCCATTCCGTAACATTCCGTGACACTTTTTTTGCAAAAAATTTAGTCGTTTAGGAATTTGGGAGATTAGATTTTTATCAGGATTTTAGTTTGGATGTCGAGCCCGAGTTTATGGTGAGCCCAGTTTATCCTGAGCCTGCCGAAGGAAACCAATCCCTTAAAAATCGTCCTTTAGAAGCAACGTATTGTTGCGCATTTTTTGTATGGATTTTCGTTAAGGATTTTGGTTATAGCTTGAAAGGCTTACACCTATTAGCCCAGGGCAGAGCGAAGCGACACCCTGGGTATAATGAGGCAGACAAACTACGCTCTGAAAAGAGCAAAAGCAATTTACAATTTACGTATTTACGGATTTCATCCGCGAGACTCTTTCTTGCTACTCCTTCAGAGCGCACAAGATTGTTCATGCAGGGTTTATCTTGGTTTTTGTGGAAAACTACCTGCGAGCATCAATCTTCCCCAGTATTTTTCCACTGAGCCGGTATATACTCTCAATTTTTATTTGTAACAATTGTAACTATAACGCCCATCGCCAGTTAATAATCACTTTTTAGATGCATTTTCTTGTATGAGGCCATTGAGAGGATTCATGCAGCCGCTACCAATCGGAAGTCAATAGAACATCCCCCTTTTCTCCTCCAAATATTCCCTATATCTCGTATTCATCTCGTATTTATCTCGTATTTATCTCGTATTTACCTCCTATTTTGAATAGGAGAAATATAGGTAATGAATAAGAGTTATAAAGCAGAAAAATAAGTGTTGAAACTGAGAAAAGATAGTGAGGAGGCTGTATTGTTCCTGCGATTATTGCGTTGTCAATTTGAATGCAGCAATAATTATGCCACGTAACATCGTGTCATGCTAAAAAACAACATTTCACCCATTTAATAATAATTTTCCGCAAAAAAATATAAAATATTTTCCACTTCGGAAATTTTTATGTAATTTTGCAACTGGAAACCTATTAATAAATGTATATTTATATGAAAAAGATTGTTTTGCTTTTTGGCATTTTGCTTTCATTTAGTATTGGTATTGTGGCCCAAGAATCAGTCAAGCCTGAATCGACTAAACCTTTGAGAGATGTTGAAGTTGTTAGGAAAGTGTACTTAATGGACATTGAGGGCAAAGTCTATGAAAACGTTGTAGTCACAATGAAGTCAATAACACCCGATTATTTTATTACTGACAAATATAAGGTAAAAATCATGATCAAGGATGCTGATGGGAAAAAGATTTGGAAGAAAACTTTGAAAAATGTATATCTTTATGTATTTTCAGATGGTCAAGTAGAAGTTGGCAAACAAAATTTTACTCAAATTGTAATTCAAAAATCATCTACCAAAAATAAAACGTATGGCATGATAAGAGAAAAAAAAGGTATTTATTAATTTTAATTATAAAAACTAATTTGAATTTTGAAATAAAATTTTATTTATGCAAGAAACAGGAAGATGCCCTTATTGTGGGTCGGAAGATGTGATTGAATATGCTGATGGCACGTGCGTTTGCAGTGAATGTGGCGCAACATGGAAAGTCAGGTAGTATTAAGTAATGAAATTATGTGGTACGGAAGTAAATTTTTTATGTTTGCGTTGGTGGCAGGGATGCTGACTTCGTGTTCGTGCGGTTCGGATAGCAATATTTATGAAGACGATGATTCGGAAGAGTCTGTAGAAGCTGAGGTTGTGGGGGATAGTGACGAGTCTCTGTATGTGTTTCCACAAACAGAGAAAGAATCACCAAAGGTTAAGGAACAACAACCATCACCTGCTCCTGCAAGGAGACCTAAAACTCAGCTTAGTCGTGCTTACGAGGAGGGGTATGACAGAGGGTATGATGATGGTGAAGATGATGCCATCAATGGCATGGGATTCCAATATCAGTATGACGATGAGAATAACTACAGAGGAAAGGAAAAAGATGACTATGAAACGGGGTATTGTGAAGGCTATGAAGCAGGATATGATGATAACTATGAATATGCTGACGGATAATGGAAACTCAGGCTGCGGATGATAACGATAACGATAACGATAACGATGACTGTAAAAACCAAATTTACTATTTACAATTTACCATTTACAATTTATTTACAATTTAGCTAATTTACAATTTCATCCGCAAGGTATTGTCTTAACTCCTTAACTCCTTAACTTCTTAACTCCACAATTGAGACTCCATAACTCCTTAACTCCTTGAGTTTCGAGAGTTTGAAGAACTTGAGAAACTTGAATAAATTAATTGTAAACATAATGATGGATTTAAAACTTTTTCTACCTACTACTAAGAAAGAATGCGAACTACGTGGATGGAATGAACTTGATGTAATTCTGTTTTCTGCTGATGCATACGTGGATCATCCATCTTTTGGAGCAGCAGTCATAGGTAGAGTTCTCGAGGCTGAAGGCTACAAGGTTGCAATCGTACCACAACCCGACTGGCATGGCGACTACCGCGACTTCAAGAAGTTAGGTCGCCCACGCTTGTATTTCGGAATATGTCCTGGATGCATGGACTCTATGGTAAACAAATATACCGCGAACAAGCGTTTGCGCTCTGAAGATGCCTATTCGCCTAATGGTGCACACGACAAACGGCCTGAATATCCTACTATCGTCTATACAAAAATACTGAAGGAACTGTTTCCTGATGTACCTGTCGTTATTGGTGGCATAGAAGCTTCTATGCGCAGACTGACACACTACGACTACTGGCAAGATAAGTTGTGCCCATCAATACTCATTGACTCCAAAGCCGATTTGCTTATTTATGGTATGGGAGAAAAACCAATAGTAAGCATTTCCAAGGCCATTGCAGAAGATAAAGGTCTAAAAAAAGTCAGCAGTCAGAGTCAGCAGTCAGAGTCAGAGTCAGCAGTCAGTGTCAGCAGTCAGTGTCAGAGTCAGAGTCAGAATGTCATTCCACAAACGGCTCGTGTTTGCCAACAACTTGACAAGCAGACTACAGACGAATCAATAACACTCTGGTCGCATGAAGAATGTCTGAAAGACAAGCGCAAACAAGCCGAAAACATCCGCATTATTGAGGAGCAATCCAACATGATGCATCCTCAACGACTGATACAGGAGGTCAATAACAATGGTAAGAAATATGTGGTAGTAGAACCACCATTCCCATTGCTCACAACGGCAGAATTGGATAGGATTTATGACTTACCATTCACCCGACTGCCACATCCAAAATACAAGGACAAGCGCATACCAGCCTATGAGATGATACGCCATTCCATCACCATGCACAGAGGTTGCTTCGGAGGTTGCGCATTCTGTACAATCTCTGCCCATCAAGGCAAGTTTGTAGTCAACCGCAGCAAGGAAAGTATTCTTCGTGAAATAGAGCGGATAACCCAGATGCCCGACTATAAAGGCTACATCTCCGACCTCGGTGGACCGTCGGCAAATATGTATGGAATGAGCGGTAAGGACAAGAGTATCTGTGAAAAGTGCAAACGACCGTCATGTGCTCATCCTACAATATGCAAAAACCTGAATGTCAGCCATCAGCAACTACTGGAACTTTATCGGGAAGTAGATAAAAATCCAAAAGTCAAAAAAAGTTTCGTTGGTAGCGGTGTACGCTACGACCTTGTGCTTGCCGATAAGGAATATGGATACAGGTATGCCACCGAACTGATTTGCCATCATGTCAGTGGCAGGTTGAAAGTCGCACCAGAACACACTTCCGACCATGTGCTAAAACTCATGCGCAAGCCTTCATTTGAATTTTTCTATGAATTCAACCGTTGGTTTGAAGACATCTGCCGCAGGGCTGGTCTGCCACAACAGCTTATACCATATTTCATAAGCAGTCATCCAGGCTGTACCGAAAGAGATATGAAAGACTTGGCACAAATCACTCGCCGTCTGAACTTCCGCCTTGAGCAAGTGCAGGATTTCACCCCTACCCCAATGACAATTTCCACCGAAATGTGGTACACAGGACTGAATCCTTACACCATGGAAAAAGTTTTCAGTGCTCGCTCCCCAAAAGAAAAACTTGCCCAACGACAGTATTTTTTTTGGTATAAGAAAGGCTAATGTAAAAACTTTTTGGTCTCACACGCCCCCAGTGTATTCAATAAGATTAAAATGATTTTGTTTTTGTCAGAGTCAGTGTCAGAGTCAGAGTCAGTGTCGTAACTACTTAGCCTTATTGAATAAAATCAAAATGCTTCGTTTCAAAATGGCCTCAACTAAATGAATTGGGAGATTGTGGGATTTTTATTAAGATTTTAGTTTGGATGTCGAGGAGCGTAGCGAGTTTATGGTGAGCATAGTCGAACCAATCCTT
>JAZLEX010000050.1:0-4145 GCA_045615485.1 Prevotella sp. | reverse complement strand
GCAACACCGAAACGATGTTGTTCATCAATCACAACAAAGCCTAATTTTGCAAACTGGACATTATCTTCTATTACAGCATGAGTGCCTACAAGTATGTTTATGCTACCGTCGGCGAGACCTTTCAGCACAGTCTCGCGTTTTTTGCCTTTTACTATTCCTGTCAGCAATTGAGTGTTCACAGGTATGTTGCCAAGAAAATCCCGAATAGTTGCCAAATGCTGTTCGGCAAGAATTTCTGTAGGTGCCATGATGCAAGCCTGATAACCATTGTCAATGGCTATCAGCATTGACATCAAGGCTACAAGTGTTTTCCCCGACCCCACATCTCCCTGCAAAAGTCTGTTCATTTGCTTTCCAGAACCTGTATCAATGCGGATTTCGCGGATTACTCTTTTTTGTGCATTTGTGAGTTCAAACGGAAGCCGCTCTCTGTAAAATCTATTGAACATTTCGCCAACATGATGAAACACATATCCTCTGTATTTCCGCCTTTGGTCAGACGCATAACGAAGTATATTCAATTGAACATAAAACAATTCTTCGAATTTCAGTCTTTGCTGTGCATTGGCTAATGCATGATTGTTTAACGGGATGTGTATGTTCCTGATTGCTTCGTTACGAGAAACGAGATGATACTTGTTTATTATGTATTCAGGCAACGTTTCAATAATTTTATCTGATATCTTTTCAATAAGAGCCTCTATGATTTTTGCCAACTGCCTGGACGTAAATCCAGAGTTTTTCATTTTTTCGGTTACTGTGTAGTATGGCTGCAGTTTCAGGTTTCCTGATTGAAAATTTCTGCTTTGTTCTATTTCTGGATGTGAAATGTTTATTCTGCCCTGAAAGACTGTCGGTTTTCCGAAAACTATGTATTCTTCGTCAACATGGTAATGTTGTGTTATCCATTTCACGCCCTGAAACCATACCAAGTCTATAACTCCATGCCCATCGGTAAAATGCGCCACAAGCCGCTTTTTCCGCTGTCCCATCTGGAAAACCTCATAACTTAATATCCTGCCCTTTACTTGCACAAATGCCATATTGGCAGTTAGTTCTTTTATCGCATATATGTGTGTGCGATCAACATACTTATATGGATAATATTGCAACAGGTCTTCGTTACTGAATATTCCTAATTCTGTATTCAGTAACTTTTTTCTCTGTGGTCCTACACCTGAGAGATATTGAATGTCCTGCTGAAGAAAATTATACATTATAATTTGACTCTGACGCTGACAGCTGACTCTGACTCTGACACTGACCCACAAACGACCAAACAACTAAACAACTAAACAACCAATTACAACAATGCTTCTGCTATACGCATATCGAAAGGTGTCGTTATTTTTATATTTTCCCTATTGCCTTCTACGAGTGTTATTGGATGTCCTGTTTTGCGTACAACCGACGCATCGTCAGTAAATGCTGCATCGTATGGCTGTTCAAAAGCTTCCTTTAATAGTTTAATGTCGAAAGTTTGAGGAGTTTGCCCAAGAAAATAATTGTTTCTGTCAACAGTTGTCGGGGAATTTTGATTATCTTGACATTCATTAGTCCAGATTGTTTCAACAATCGGCACAACAGGCACTACTGCTTTGTGAAATAAAGCTTCATCAAAACATTTTTTTATAACATCTATTGAAACATAAGGCCTTACTCCATCATGAATTGCGACAATACCATTATTATTATTGTCAGGGATTAATCCGAGTCCGTTTTTGACCGAATGGAAACGGGTTTTTCCTCCATCTGCAATCTGTATTTTTTCAATAAACCCATGTTTTCTGCAAAGTTCACACCAGAAATCCTGTTGTTCTTTTGGCAGGACAACAATTATATTCAAATTCTTGTCATAGTCAAGAAACCTTTGGATTGTACGCATCAGTATAGGTTCTCCACCTATTTCCATAAACTGTTTGGGAATATCGCCACCCATACGCAGTCCTTTGCCTCCTGCTACAATTATCACATAGTTCATAATTTGAAATTTACGGATTTACAGATTTACAAATTTACGGATTTTATTAATTTACAATGTACTATGTACAATGTACAATTTATTTACAATTTAAACCCACAACCATTTGCAATTTAAATTTCGCTGTCTTTATGGTCTTTAACGTACGAGTTGATTATAAATCATTCCTTCACGTAGTTGGTCTGCAATGTGCTTGCCTGCAAACATTTCTGTCAAGGTGTAGGCGAATGGCAGAGTAGCAGCAGGTCCCTTACCTGTTATGATGTTTCCGTCAACAGTGCATAGTTCTCCTGTTATTTCTGCTCCTTCGCAATAACCCTCAAAACCAGGATAGCAAGTCACACGTCTGCCATGTAGAAGTCCTGCACAACCAAGCACTGCTGGTGCAGCACATATTGCTGCAATATATTTACCTTTTGCATTGTGGATTTTCAAGACTTCTTTTAGAGTTGGATAGTCATTGAGTTTCATGCTTCCACCTGGGAGTATCAATAGTTCGGATTTTGTGTAGTCTGCATTGTCAAAAAGCTCATCTGCCTGCAAAATCACTTCATGTGCAGTTTTTACCGACAAATCATCGTTCATACTGATTGTGCAGACATTTAATCCTGCCCGACGAAGAATATCAACTGTGCCTAAAGCTTCAATTTCTTCAAATCCATCTGATAAAAAAACAAAAATTGTCTCCATTTCTTTATTGTTTTAATTTTTTTTATTATTTTTGCGCAAAAGTACAAAATAGTTTTGAAAAATGAATGAAAAAATCAAAAAAATTGCAATTTTCAGTAATCTTTCCCCGAACAACTTGTCTGTTTCGGCAAAGAGAATAATATCTTCATTACAAGAACGCGGGGCTGAAATAACATTTGTTTCTGCTGACGATATGTTCCAGTCTGCCGACATTGTTATCTCAATGGGGGGCGACGGTACTTTTCTTAATGCCGCGGCATACGTTGGCAATCATGGCACACCTATTTTGGGTATAAATACTGGCCATTTAGGGTTTCTGTCGTTCACCGATCCGCAGCATTATGACAATAACGATGACTTAGATCGCTTGTTTGATGGAGACTATAATATTGAGGAGCGTTCTCTTATTTATGTTGCGGGAAATGGAATGCCATTGAGCAACAAGCCTTTTGCACTTAACGATGTGGCTATCCTTAAACGTGACAATGCATCAATGATTTCTATCCGAACAAGCATAAATGGCGAATATCTCACAACATTCCTGTCCGACGGATTGATAGTCAGTACTCCTACAGGCAGCACAGCCTATTCTCTATCGGCAGGTGGACCGATAGTTGTGCCGAATGCTAACACTCTATCCCTTGTTGCCGTTGCGCCACATAGCCTCAACATCCGTCCGATAGTCATTACTGATGACTCTGTCATCGACATAAAGGTTGAAAGCCGCAATGATTCTTTCCTTGTTGGTATTGACGGACGGTCGATAAAATGTGATAAGGACACGGATATTTCAATATGCAAAGCACCTTATACTATTAGGGTGGTGAGTAGTAAGGAAAAGAGTTTCTTTTCCACTATGCGGGAAAAACTTCACCTTGGAGCCAGAAACATCACTGACTCTGACACTGACTCTGAACAACGATAACGATAACGATAACCTCAAAACCTCAAAACCTCAAAACCTCAAAACTGACACATATATGAGTAGAATTAAAGATATTTTGAAATTGCAAAATGAGAATCTTTCAGCCACGATGATTATAAAGTGGCTTTGGAAAGCCTCAAAAGGCAATCGCATTCAAGCCATACTGAATGCTATAGTCGGTGTATTGGAGGTTCTTGTAAGTCTTGCTTGCGTCTGGGCAATGAAATTTGCCATTGACAAAGCACAGTTTCATGGTTCTGCCAATGAAATTTATATTGCCGTTGCCATCCTGGCTTTGCTGTATTTGTCGAATATGGGGCTTGCTATATGCGGGGTATGGATTCGCAATATCTTGGGCATAAAAGCTCAGAACCGTATGCAACAAAGTATGCTCGACCGTATCTTACATTCTCAATGGTCGGGCAAGGAAAAATTCCATAGCGGAGACATATTAAACCGACTGGAACTTGATGTGCGCAATGTTATAAGCTTCATTACGGAAGTTTTGCCAAATACTCTCTCGGTTGGAGTATTGTTTATCGGTGCTTT
>JAZLEX010000049.1:0-10639 GCA_045615485.1 Prevotella sp. | reverse complement strand
CTAATCCTCTTGCAAGAGAAATAGCACTATATCCACTGAATGTACCTATTTCAAGAATGTTTTTTGGGTGGAATATAGATACCAGCATTTTCAGCAATTGTCCCTGTAGATTGCCCGATACCATTCTGCCATAGAGCAAATGCAGGTTGGTGGCTCTATAAAGATCATACAGATAATCGTCTTCCTTATCTATATGGTCTAATATGTATTCTTCAAGTTTTTCTGTCATGATTCACGGATAACCAGCCAGATTCCCACAAAAATCAGTAATGTGGCTATTACGCTTTCTACAGTAAATACTGCTATTCCTAAAACAGCAGAAAAAGCTGCCGCCGACAATGGCTGACCATAATTACACATTCCGATAATGGTTGGAGCAACATATTGTTGAGCAAAAGCAATGAGCATATATGCCACAAAGGAGCCGAAAATAGTAACAAAAGCTATAGTGAACAGATAATAGCCAGTCATTTCTGCCCATGGAATGCTGATTACATCTTCGAAAGTGAATGGAAAAACACAAATTGCTGAAAAAGTGTATAGCCATTTCATTATGGTGAATGCAGAATATCGGGAAACAATATTAACATAAAAAACCAAATATATTGCACCCGATGCTTGTGAAAGCACGCATAGCAAATCGCCTAAAACAGGATTTGTTACATGCATTTCCACATTTTCCGTAGAAGAAAATATGAACACCAGTACACCTCCAAGTCCCAGAAGAACACCTATGATCTTCAATAATGGTGGGAACTTGTGGTGGTAAAAAATAGCACCCAGAATCAATGTGAATATAGGTGCGGAGCAGCAACAAACAGCAGCATCTACTGCGTATGTGTATTGCGTGCCTATATTGGTTAGCGATTGAGTGCCTACAATGAATAGTATAGAACCGATAAGAAGAGGGACAGCGTCCCTCTTCTCAAGTCGTTTCTCATGAGTGTATTTTTCAGGAATCAAGAATCCGAGTATCCAAAATAATGCTGCACACGATACCATTCTCACAACCGATAGCGTCATTCCATCTATCAATTCGGAGCTCAACAGATCTTTTGTCATAGGGGTCATAACACCCCAAATGAGATTTGCAAATATAAGTGCCGGCAGACCAAGTGTCAGATTCTTCTTCATGATTTAATTCAAACTTTAATAGTACTTTATCGCATTTGACTTTTGGTGTGAGAAATAAATACCACCATTGAGTTCAATAGTTGTACCATAAGTGGTTTTAGGACCGATAACAGTCAGACGGTCGCCTACTTCAATACCAGTAGTTGCCATAAAATTCTTGCGAGCATCGCCTGTTGCGCCCCAACCTGGATAACAACCGTAAACATAGAGTTCACTATCACCATCCTTGATATGGCAGTTACCGTATGTTGGATTGTCAATAGTAGCTATATTCTATAAATTTAGTTTTTTATATCAGCAGAACCTGATACCTAATTAGACAAAGTTCGCCACAAAGGACTATTATTTATCTTGATTCAACTTATCTTTTATTCAAAATCGAGTGCAAAGTTACAACTTTTTTTGACATTTGCAAATATTTTACAAACAAAATCGCTCTTGTTTTTACAATTTACTGAATATCAGTGTATTATACAAGTGTTAATTTTTTTTACAAATTCCAGTTTGCAGCACAGAATTTGGATAAAATGGCACATATTATATACCAAACTCGTCAGTGCTACATTCGCCTTCGCACGCATCAAACCGATAATCCTCACTAACAAACCTTTCATGCATCCTTCCTCAAATCCGAAGATATGCTCCACTCGGCAACGTATCTTCGACTTAATACAAAAGAAGTAGAGACTTTGAGATTATCGAGATATGTTGGGACATCATCGTTGGAGCAGTTTGTTGCAAATACTACTGCAAAAGCTATTAAACATGGAATAAAATAAAATCCTGCCCTCGCGGTGAGGACAGGACTGAATATTTCTACAATCGAAACGAATTACTTGCTAATCCAAGACTGCTCCCAAATATTAAGTTGCTTATTTGTCTTGTAAACAGAAGGGATGCAAATCACATTAACTTTGCTTCCGCTTTCAGCTTGAATGTAATAATAAATTTTCTTGTTATCATATTTGCCAGTGCTCTGATGGTTGAAAGCAAGCTCATTCTTTCCATCAGTCAGGCTACCTGCTGATACGACTTTTGAATAGAGGACATTGACTGCGGAACCTATAGTAACATCGTTCAATTCTACATAGCAACTCATATAACGGTCGTAGTTAGATACAAGATCAGAGTACTTTACAACAGTTGGTTTTGGTGCTTTACCTTCTTCAATTTTAGCCAATTCACCTCTGAACAAGGTAATCTCTGGAAGATTGTTATACATTGAGCTCTTACCCCAAATACGTCCGTTAATCTTGTCACCGACCTTCAGTGTAGCAGAATTATCATATATAAGGATGCCACCTGTACTATCTTCTACAAAGAAATTGCTACCATTTTTATAAGTTACAACAGCATCTGTGAGAGTGTAGTCGTAAGTTTTTGCACCAGCAGTAATGTCTGCAGCAATCTGAGCCACAGTAACATTCTTTGTATCTTGCCAAAGCTGAGTAATAACAACTGGAAGCTTGGTCGTATTTTTACCCTTCGTACTCTCAAATACGATTGTGCCTTCACGAACAGCACCACTATTGTTTGCGTCTGCGTGGAGCGTAAATACAAAGTTACCCTTGTCATCAACAGAATAACCACTATCCATCTTTATCCATTCTGATTTAGAACTGAAAGTCAAACCTTCACCAAGTTGCTTTACTGCAATAGTGAAGGCATCTGCATTCATAGCAATAGTTTTTGTCCCCTCTTTAGTTGAGAGCAAAGCCTTCACAACCTTAACCACACTTACATCAACAAGTTCTACAGTCCCATTATAAGTTTTCTTTGGACCTTCTACAGTGACAACATCACCTACGGCAATGTCAAAACTGTTCCAGTTGTAAGCACCAGAAGCATCAACTGTTCCGTAGATATAAATCTCGTTACCTTCAGCATCCTGCAGATACCAGTTACCATAGTTTGTATTATCAATTTTTGTACAAGTACCTGTTACCTTATAATTCTTTGAATCAGGACCATTGATGACATCAACAACTGAACTCTCTGGAGTTTCCTCGTCAGAAATCTGAGCTACAACAATATTCTGATAAGTATCACCTACTTTTATCTTAATATTTGAAGTATGAGAACATTCTGCTGCATCAGCAGAGAAAGTTATCTCTGTACGACCTGCCCTACCACTTGCTGGAGACACAGTGAACCATTTATTCTCATCAGTTTCAAGCTGGCTCTTATACTCATCATACTTAACCTTACCCATCTCGTCACTCAATGAATCTGTGGACACGGGAACTTCAAAATCAAGACACCAATCTTCGCCTGCATCAAGGATAATTTTCTGAGCACCACCCTCGATAGGAATAGTAACAAAAGACGAAGAAACACGTACATTGTCATAGTATGTAGGGTCATTGTCGTTAGAACAGCTTGTTGCAAATACGGCAACGAGAGCTATTAAACATGGAATAAAATATCTTAGTTTCATATTACCTTTGGAATTTGATTAGTTGAAAATATACTTGATACCGATTGATGCATACCAGCACTGACCAATAGCATGGTTGAAAGTAAACGTCTTCGTGTTGCCATTGATTGATGATGGAGTAGAGAATATTGCATATCCCTGTGCATCGTAGCCTTTACATTGAAGAATTCTTGCTTCTGAACCAATTTCTGGGTTAAGATATTTGCTTACACCCCAAGTTGAGTTGAAGAGGTTGAGCACGTTCTTTATGTCAAAGCTGAGCTGAAGCGTATGCATTGTGTTCTTAACAGCAAATTTGAAATCGTGCTTGTAACCAAAGTCTATACGATGTACCCATGGTGAATAAAGACTATAACCTTCAGCATATTCGCCCTGATGATTCTTGAGGTACTTATTGTTGTGTACGTAAGCCATGAAGCGGTCGCGGTCATCTGCTGTCTTGAAGCGGAATTCATTATTGGCAACCTGCTCGTCAGTTGGTATGTAGAGAGCATCGTAGTTGTAACCGTCACCATTCATATCATTTGCCAGCATATAAGAGTAGTTGTAGCCACCGCGCCATCCTTCATAAACGATGTTGTAGTGATTGCCACTCTTGTCGTGAATAGTTGCAGAAGCAACCAAACGGTCAGGAGTTACATGCTGTGAGTTGTGGAGTTTCACATTGTTAGGACCCTCTGATGTTGGAAGAGATGCGAATGCTGAAGAAGCATCTGAACCTGGCATACCAGTGAGTTCCTTGCTAACCACATGAGTGTAGGCTGCCATGAGACTCATCCAGTCTGTAGGCTGTGCATTGACAGTTACGTTAGCCGACCAGCCATAGCCCTTGCCAGTGTTGGAAAGAACGTAAGCCTCAGGCATTTTATTGCGGTAGTTGTCTGGATAGATAGGGCGATTGTCGGCACCATTGAAACGTGCGAAACCACCAACTGATGGTATTGACCAGTCTGAAATATAAACTCCGTTGACAGTCTTGTTGAAGATAAACTCACCTGTAACTGTAAGAGGGAAGCTTACTGGCAACTGATAGTCAACTGCGATAGATGTCTTCCATACCTGAGGCATCTTGAAGTCAGAACTTACAGCATTGATAGTTGACTGCTTTGAACCTTCTTCTGGCTTAATATCTTCTGGATAGCCTAAGCCTTTAACCTTTTCTATGAGTGCTGATAGAGAAGGGTATCCTCCGTTTGCAATACCAAGGTTCTTATCAAACTGCTCCTTGAATTCATCCTTAGTAGTTGTAATACGCGACTTAACCATACCTGAGTTTGTAGGCATATTGGTAAAGAATACGAGAGGCAGACGTCCCTGGAACAGACCTGTACCACCGCGTACCTTAAGAGTGCGGTCATTGAATACATCCCAAGTGAAACCTACACGTGGAGAAAGTGTCAGAGTGTTGCTTGGCCACTTACCTGTGTCAACGTGGCGTCCGTCGTAATCAAGGTCATAGATGGCCTTGTTGGTCATAATGTCATTATTGTTGAAGAACATTGCATCGAAACGGATTCCATAAGCAAGTTTCAGATTGTCGCGGATGTTCCAATCGTCCTGTGCATAGAAACCTAATGTATTGAACTGAATACGTGCAGCTGCATCAGGATTAGAAGCGTATGCATAGTCAAGAGTTACTACGTCAGGAGTTGCACCTGTAGGAGTAACTTTTGAATGACTTTCAGGATTCCAACCTATGTTATTGTAGAAATCAGCAAGCGACTTGAAACGGAAATAACCAGTACCATTACGCATATAGATATTGTCAGCCAACTGATGTTCAAAGCGTACACCACCAATAATCTTGTGTGCACCAAGGTAATAAGTTACGTCATCCTTGATGTTCCAGATTGTATTGTGAACAGCATTGTTATAGGTGAAGAGCTCATAACCGAGCGACATGTAGTTCTGATTGTCTTTCAGTATTTCGATAAATGGGAACTCGCTTGATTCAGATGCGCGAACATCGTCGAGTTTAGAGAATGTAGCAAGGAACTGGTTCGACAGTTTGTCAGACAAACGGCTATTGAAGTCGAGTGAGAATGTATGTACCTTGTTGTCCTGTCCATACATTGAATTTGCGAAAGTCATTGCATACTGTGAAGTACGTGCGCCCGTCATACGACTACCACCATCCATAGATGTGCTTGATGGCGGATTCCACAAACGATTCTTTGTGTAGTTATAGCGAACAGCGAGGTGATGATTGTCGTTGATATTCCAATCCAGGCGAGCTAATACCTTATAATTTTTTTCGTCAGCAGGGAAACTTGTCCATGAACCTGTATTATAGCCATAGATGCTATTCACTGCATTTGAAACCTCTTCAAGGTCGGACAGCTTTGTACGTGAGATATAGTTGTCTGCATCAGCTTCGCCATATTTAGAACCTCTCCAACGGTTGGCTACAGTTGGTTTCTTTTCCATTTCGCCGTTCACGAAGAAGAAGAGCTTGTTTTTGATTATCGGGCCACCGAGTGTTAGGCCGTATGTAGTGACGCGGTCTCTTTCACGTGCTCCTAAAATTGTTTCTCCGTCAACAACATCACCACGAAGGTTTTCGTTTCTGTGATAGATGTAAGCAGTACCTTTGAATGTGTTAGTACCAGACTTTGTAATAGCGTTCACGCCACCACCAATGAAGTTAGTCTGACGAACATCAAAAGGAGAAATCACAACCTGCATTTCCTGAATGGCATCAATAGAGATAGGATTGCCACCACCAGGGAGTCTAGCGTTCAAGCCGAAGTTATTGTTGAAGTTTGCACCATCAACAGTGAAGTTGGCTGTACGGCCATCAGTACCTACGAAACTCATTTCGTTTCCTCCGTAAGGAGAAAGGCGGGTGTAGTCTGTAATGCTACGGGTAACTGTAGGCATGTTCACAATCTGATTGTTTGTAATGGCAGTTGCTGCACCAGTCTTTTCACCAGCAAATTTAGAAGCCGTACCGCTTACAACTACTTCCGACAGTTCGTGAGAATCGGTCTTCAGATTTGTTGAGAGTTTATAAGGAGTACCTAATGACAAATAAACGTTCTCATAAGTTTTTGATTGAAAACCGATGTAAGAGACTGTGACCTTGTAAGGTCCACCAACGCGCATACCCTGAATAGCATAGCGCCCTTTCACATTGGTTATTGCAGTGTAACGTGTACCTGAAGGTTCATGGACTGCCTGAATGGTAGCACCAATGGCATCTTCATTGTCTGCAATAACTGCACCTTCGAGACTTGAAGTTGTAATCTGCGCATTTGCTATAACTGCAAAGCAGCAAATCAGGAAAAACGAAAAAAATCTTTTTACCATTTTTGTGTTTTTTATAAAAAAAAATTAAACTTGTTAAAAATGCGGTGCAAAAGTAATAATTTTTTCTGACAATCCACACAAAATTCAAAAAAAAATATTAGATTTGCGCAAAATAATTGATATTCGATAATGCAAAAGTTCGCAAATTACATTCAAGAAGTAGAAATCGACTCATTGTGGAGTGGGAAAAAGCACATTTTTTGGAAACTTAATCCAAAAATAAACATTTTAAGCGGTATCAATGGTGTTGGCAAAAGCACCATATTAAACAAGATTATAAAAAGCCTTGGAACTGGTGGTGAATTTCATGCCAACACATTAAAAGGGGTGAAAATAAAAGTCTATCCCGAAGACGCAAAATGGATTCGTTTTGATGTGATACGCGGTTTCGACAGACCGCTTATGAGCAATGATGTTGTAAGCAAAACCAGCGGAGCACATATCACAACCGAATTGGACTGGCAACTGTATCAACTCCAAAGACAATACCTTGACTATCAGGTAAATGTTGGAAACAAGATAATATCCGCCTTGCAAAGCGGAGATGCCGATGCCACACAAAAGGCTCAAGCCATCTCGCTGGCAAAATCAAAATTTCAGGACATTATTGATGACCTGTTTGCTGCAACCAACAAAAAACTGATTCGCAACAAAAATGAAATCCGCTTTGAGCAATATGGCGAAACAATCACTCCTTATCAATTGTCGAGTGGTGAAAAACAAATGCTGGCAATCCTGCTGACCGTCTTAGTGGAAGATTTTGAGCATTACATTCTGTTCATGGATGAGCCAGAGGTGAGCATGCATGTTGAATGGCAAGAAAAGTTGATTGCGCTCATTCAGGAAATAAACCCAAATGCACAGATAATCCTCACCACTCATTCCCCTGCAATAATTGTCAATGGATGGATGGATTGTGTTACAGAAGTTACCGACATAACTGATCAGTAATGGCTAAACGGCTTACAGACAATCTGACTTCGAAATATTATGAAGCATATAATCGTCTCGGTTCAAAAAATGCGAGAAAACGTATTATTGCTTATGTCGAAAGTTTTGATGATGTATTTTTCTGGAGAACAGTATTGCGTGATTTGGAAAACGACAAATGCTATTTTGAAATCATGCTACCATCGCGCAACAAACTCACCAAGGGCAAAAAGACTGTACTGAAAAACAAACTCTTCAATCAGATTGGTGAAGGGATGATTGCTTGCGTGGATGCTGATTATGACTATCTGATGCAGGGAGCCACATCAACATCCAAGTATATCCTGAGCAATCCTTACGTATTCCACACATACGTATATGCTATCGAAAACTATCAATGCTACGCTCCGTCATTGCACGATGCCTGTGTAATGGCTACACTTAATGACAAAGTTATTTTTGACTTTGAGCGGATGCTTAAAGATTTTTCCGAGATTTGCTTCCCCTTATTTGTATGGTCGGTATGGGCTTATCGCACCAACAACCATGCCACTTTTTCGCTAACCAATTTTGCCTCCATAGCAACCCTTGGGCATGCGAATATCAGTAATACTGGCGCACAGATGCACCATCTTAAAGAAAAAGTGCACAACACGTTGAGATGGTTGAATAGAAAATTCCCCGACAAAGATGCAGAAATAAGTAGCTTAAGCAAGGAATTGCTGCAACTGGGAGTTACGCCTCAGACTACCTATTTATATATTCAGGGACATCATCTGTTCGACAATATAATTAGTCCTATAGTCAATAAGATAAGTTCTTCACTACGTCGTGAGCGTGAAACGGAAATAAAAAACAATGCTCTGCATTTCACACAACTGAGCAATGAGTTGGCATCCTACGAACATTCCATTCAGGATGTCAAGAATATGCTTCGCAGAAATGTAGGATATAAAGACTCTCCTGAATTCAAACGACTACAGAATGACATCCGCACCACACTTAAATTGGAAGACTAACGAAATTTACAATTTACGGATTTACAATTTAACTCTGACTGCTGACACTGACTCTGACTCATTCCAAACTATCCCATACTATTCCAAACTATCCATAACTATCCATACTATCCCATACTATCCATAACTATCCCAAACCACCAATCATGACTGATTTCAAGATTATACGTTTGCAAAGTGTTGACTCTACCAACAACTATATAAAATCACTTGACGAAGCAACATCAAGAGATAATCTCATTGTGCTGGCAGATGAACAGACATGCGGACGTGGTTCGGGTCAAAACAGCTGGGAATCCGAAAAAGGAAAAAACTTAACTTTCAGCATCTTGATGCACCCTGCATACCTACAGCCAAAACAACAGTTTTTATTATCTATGGCCATCTCCAATGCAATCTCTGATACTATTGATGGCAGTAGTATTAAATGGCCAAACGATATTTATGTCGGCGACAAAAAAATATGCGGCATATTGTTTGAGTGCAAGTTGCAGGGCAATTACTTAAAAGATTGCATTATCGGCATAGGCTTAAATGTAAACCAAACCACCTTCATGAGTGATGCACCCAATCCCACATCATTAAAGTTGTTAACTGACAAGGAATGGGACAAAGAAGTTATTTTAAGCGAAATAATAAACAATTTCCAACAGCAGACAAAGATGTTGGAAAATAATCATGAAGCCGATGTGCGCAATCAATACATGTCTCGTTTATATCGGAAAAACGGATTTTTCCAGTTCCGAGATTCGCATGGCATTTTCTCTGCAAAAATTCACAACATAGAAAATGATGGTCGCATCGTTCTGTGCAACACAGCCAACCAGCTTCTGACCTACTCTTTTAAGGAATTGGAATTCATAATCAAAAGTTAAGACTCAAATTGAATTGCGTAGCAGTTGCTCGTTAGAAATTCCAAAAATGGCGTTTTTCACATTTCACATTTTCACATTTTGACTAAAATTAACCAATTTGAGCCGATTTGGTAACTACTCAGCCTTTTTGCGGTGTAGTTTTCAATGTATTATCAGTTGAGGAATAAACATAATCTCAAATTTTTTATGTTAAATAATCATAAATGGGATGTTTTGTAAACTCTATTATTTTTTGCATAAAACGTCTTTCATTTTACCCGTAAAAGTCTGTAAGACAGCGTTATAGATACACTTACAATGGCTTCTAACGACATTAAATCCCTACTCGTTATGGGGTGTATTATGCCGACATCTCATAAGCTCATATCGGCTTAAATAACTGATATTCAAATGTTTAAAAATCTAAACAAGTTTGCATAATTCGCAGAATAATTGTACATTTGCACCGTGAATTACGAAGATATAACTGCGATATCAGATCCGCTCGAAGCGATGAGAGCCTTGCTCATGGAAATGGATGGTGTTAAGTCAGCCCTTTCCGAGACCAGGAGCGAGGTCGCGCGTCTAAAGCGCAACAACACGAAACTTCTTTGCGAAAACAAGAAGCTTGTCATAGAGAATGAAAGGCTCAAAAAGGAGATTGCTTCATTAAAAAGCCAGATAGAGAAACTTGGAGGCAAATATGTAGAGAAGAACAGTACAAACTCCAGCATTCCACCAACAAAGCAGAAGCTGAAAGACGAAGTGATTATGCGCACAAGGTCTCTTCGTGAGCCTTCAGGGAAAAAATCGGGTGGGCAGTACGGTCATGAAGGGCACACATTGCAGAAGAATGACTGTCCTGACAACGTTATCAATCACAAGGCTAAGACATGCCCGCACTGCGGAGGCATCATACCCGACGATGCTGAACAGGTCTGCATAAAATCAGTTCA
>JAZLEX010000048.1:0-5503 GCA_045615485.1 Prevotella sp. | reverse complement strand
TCTTCATCAGTTTTTCCGACAAGTCCGTCGATTGGAGTTTTTTCCACAAGGTCTGCTGGTAATCCCAATTCATGACCTATTGCTTTCACCTCCTGCACAGTGAATTTTGAAAGTGGTGAAAAATCACCCACGGAGTCTCCGTATCGGGTAGAATATCCCACCCAATCTTCAGAAAGATTACAAGTATTTGCCACACGTCCATTGAGCGACTGCGATACAGCATACAATGTTGCCATCCGAAGACGTGGAGCCAGATTTGTCAGCGTCTGGTCGGAAAGTTCTATTCCTGCCGATTGCAATTGTTCTATTTCTGCCTGAAAAGCATCAGCAATATTTATTGTAAAATTACGGATTCCCAAATGACTACACAATTTTATTGCACAGTCAATATCAGCCTGTTCTCCATTAGGCATCATTACACCGACTACACGGTCCTTGCCTAAAGCCCTGCAGCAGAGAGCCGCAACCACACTGGAATCCTTTCCTCCACTGATGCCTATTACGGCATTGCAGTCCTTACCATTCGCCTCAAACCAGTTGCGAATCCATTCAGTAATCTGTTCCACCATTTCTTTCATACACGCAAAAGTAGCAAAAAGGTTGAGGGTTGAAGGTTGAGGGTTAAAGGTTTTTGTTTTTTTTATTAAAAAAACCTTAATTATCAATTGTCAATTGTCAATTGTCAATTAAAAAACAAAGTTTTTTATTACCTTTGCGCAATAATTCAGCCGAAAATGTTCAGCAAACTTCTAAGCACCGCTTTAGTAACAGACTCCACATGGATATTTTTGCTTGTTTTGCTTATTATCCTGTTTGCCCCAATGATTCTGCGCCCATTGAGGATTCCGCATATTCTTGGAATGATTCTGGCAGGAGTTATAATTGGACCATTCGGGCTGAATGTACTTGAAAGAGACAAGTCGTTTGAATTGTTCGGACAAGTCGGACTATACTATATCATGTTCCTTGCTGCACTTGAAATGGATACACGCAGCCTGTTCAGGAATGTGAAACAATATCTGTTTTTCGGTTTTGCTACTTTTATCATCCCATTCACATTAGGATTTTTCGGCAGCCGTATGTTATTGGGCTACAACGATGCACAGTCCTTGCTGATTGCTGGAATATTGTCGTCGAATACACTCATTGCCTACCCTATTATAAGTCGCTACGGACTGTCCAAGGAAAAGAGTGTCAGTCTGAGTGTTGGAGGCTCAATGCTGTCACTATTGCTTTCGCTGATTATCATTGCAGCAGTATCTGACATTTGGAATGCAGACAAGGAGGATTCTGCATACATTCTATGGTTTGTCGGCAAGATAGTCATCTTTTTCGCTGCCTTAATAGTTTTCATTCCACGGATGACAAGAGTCTATCTGCGCTATTATTCAGATTCTGTTTCCCAGTTCATCTTCGTGATGGCAATGATGATTCTAAGTGCTGCAATTGCAGAAATATGTGGCATCGAAGGCATCTTGGGAGCATTTCTGTCTGGATTGATAATGAACCGCTACATCCCGAAAATGTCGTCATTGATGAACAGAATAGAATTTGTGGGTAATGCGCTGTTTATCCCATATTTCCTAATAGGAGTGGGAATGCTCATAAACATCCGTTCACTTTTCAATGGCATTGGAACATTGCAAGTTGCCTTGTTCATGGTGTTTGTAGGTACATTAGGCAAGGCTTTGGCTGCATACATTGGAGCGTATGGACTGAAACTCTCACGAAATTCAGGTAATATGATGTTTGGTCTGACATCAGCACATGCGGCAGGTGCAATCGCTATTCTAATGGTTGGAATGCAGATGGCCGTTGGTCCTGGCAAGTTCCTGATGAATGACGAAATGCTCGATGGCGTGGTTATTATGATTCTTATAACATGCATCATCTCATCGCTTATCACAGAACGTGCTGCCAGAACAGCCGCACTCAATTCTGGTAACGCCACAATCATAGATACTGGAGACGACGAAAAAATACTTATCCCGCTGAAAAACGAAAAGACCGCCGTCGAACTGATAAATCTTGCAGCCATGATGCGCAATCCGAAACTCAACAGAGGAATGATTGCACTTAATGTTGTGTATGACGATTCACATAGTTATGAAAATCAGAACATAGGTAGAGACCTATTGGAACGCATGACCAAACTGGCGGCAGGAATGGATGTCAGACTGCAGACACAAAGCCGTCTGGCAACAAATGTAGCCAACGGAATTGTACATGCTTTTAAGGAATATGATGCAAGCGAACTCGTTGCAGGAATGCACCCATTAGAAGAAAGTTCAACAGCATCGTTTGGCAACACAGACTATAGTCTTATGAGTAAACTCAACAGACAGATAATGTTTGCCCGACTGCAGCAACCACTGAATACAATACGGAAAATTCATGTCTGCATACCAGAACATTCGGAATTTGAGTACGGATTCTATCGTTGGGTTGAAAGACTGTTACGTATAGCAGGCAATCTACGGTGCAAAATTGTGTTCTATGGAAAACATGAGCCGATAGCATTGATACAAAGTTATGCCGTAAAGAAACATGAAAATATCTCTGCGGAATATTGCGAATCCAATAGTGTTGAGCGACTTGCAAAAATAACAGAACATATTGCAGAAGACCATCTGCTGGTTATAGTATGTGGACGAAAAGGAACGCTTTCATACAATACCCAATCAGAAAAACTGCCTTCTATGCTTCACAACGAACTCGCCAAGTGCAGCGTGATACTGCTTTATCCCGACCAGTATGGTCCTGCTGTTGATGAAATAACGCTCACAGCACCACAACAACAAGATGATAAGAGCGGATTGGCAATATTCAGACGTTTCTTCACTCGCAAAAAATAACGACCATGATAAAAATAGAAAATATAAGAAAAAGTTTTGGGAATCTTGAAGTTTTGAAAGGCATCGACCTCGAAATCGAAAAGGGTGAAATCGTAAGCATTGTCGGTCCGAGCGGTGCAGGGAAAACCACACTCCTACAGATTATCGGAACGTTGGATAAGCCAGATAGTGGGAGAATAATTATTGACGAAGTTGATACCAGCAAACTGAGCAAGAAAAAGATTTCAGATTTCAGAAATCAGAAAATTGGGTTTGTATTCCAGTTTCATCAACTGCTTCCAGAATTTACTGCACTGGAAAACATTATGATACCAGCATTCATTGCTGGCATGAGCAAGACCAAAGCCAAGGCAAAAGCACAGGAATTGCTTGAGTTTATGAACCTGACAGACAGGGCTGACCATAAACCGAACCAATTGTCAGGTGGCGAAAAGCAGAGGGTTGCAGTAGCAAGAGCATTGATTAACAATCCTGCAATTATACTTGCCGATGAACCATCAGGTTCACTCGATACAAAAAACAAGGATGAACTGCACCAGCTATTCTTCAAACTCCGCGATAAGTTCGGACAAACATTTGTAATAGTAACACATGATGAGGGACTGGCAAATATTTGTGACAGAAAAATTCAGATGACAGATGGTAGAATTGGGTAAATTCAATAGGCTTAAAGTAGAAAAAAGAGTCGATTTCGGACTCTATCTCGATGGAGGTGATGAAGGCAGAATACTGCTGCCTACAAGATATGTACCTAAAGACGCAAAAGTCGGCGATGAACTGTATGTATTTATCTATCTTGATCAGGATGAAAGACTGATAGCCACTACACAAACACCATTGGCACAAGTCGGAGACTTTGCACACCTGAAATGTACATGGATTAATCAATATGGTGCGTTTCTTGACTGGGGACTGATGAAAGACCTCTTCTGCCCATTCCGTGAACAGAAAAAGAAAATGGAAATCGGCAAGGAATATCTGGTTTATGTCACCATTGATGAAAAGTCGTACAGGCTGATGGCATCGGAGAGAATTGAAAAATATCTTAATAATGATGACTACACTAAATTCGCTGCAGAATTACACGAATATCTGAAAAAGCACGACGGCAGATGCGATGTGGGAGATAAAAGTCCTGTAGAGGATATCTACAAGCTTTTTCATGTGAGTAAAAAGGTTTTTAAAAAAGCAGTTGGCGATTTGTACAAGCGCAGACTGATAACAATTACAGATAATAGCATCGTATTAGTAATAAACGACTGATTATTCCGTTAAATAATAACAATGCGTGGGCTAAAAAAGCTTGACATATTCATTTCAAAGCAATTCCTGTTGCTGTTTGCTGGGACATTCCTCATTTCAGAGTTCGTTCTGGTGATGCAGTTCCTGTGGCGTTATGTTGACGAACTGATTGGCAAAGGGTTGACTTTGGACATTATGGCACATTTTGTCTGGTACATGTGCTTGATGCTCTTACCACAAGCCTTGCCTTTAGCAATACTGCTGTCCTCATTGATTGCATTCGGAAATCTTGGTGAAAGTTCCGAGCTTACTGCAATAAAAGCATCGGGAATATCACTTATGCAAGCATTCCGTTCACTGATTGCGATAGTTCTGATTATCTCTGGCATTTCTTTCTATTTCCAGAATGTCATAGCACCTGATGCCAACAAATCATTTGCCGCACTGCTGATTTCCACAAAAATGAAAAACCCCGAACTGGAAATACCAGAGGGGGTGTTTTATAGTGGAATACCTAATTGCAATCTCTATGTGGAGAAAAAAGACATGGAAAAAGGGATGCTGTATGGCATCATGATATACCGCATTTCAGCCAGTTATGAAGATGCTGCCATAATCCTTGCCGATTCGGGAAGGATGGAGATGACCGCTGAAAAGAAACATCTGAAATTCACTTTGTACAGTGGAGAATGGTTTGAAAACATGCGTTCACAAGATGTGGCAATGTCGGCCAATGTTCCTTACAGACGTGAAGGATTCGGTGAAAAACAAATGCTGATTGATTTCGATGCCACATTCCAGATGCAGAATGAAGACGATTTCAATGCCGATGCCCGTTCCAAGGGACTGACCAAAATTCTGCATGACATTGACTCAATAAATGCAGCCAACGATAGTGTCGGACGTGCTTTTCTTGCCGAGTCACGCGGTTCTTTATACTATGTTCCTACATTGTCAAAAAAAGACTCACTGAAAGCACTTGCTCAAGTAGCCACTGACACTGTGGATTTCATCAAAGACTTTAAAGCACTGAAAAACGAACAAAAACAGACTATTATATATCAACTGCAGGATCGTATGCGCTGGACTGTATCAAATATGGAGTTCAGAGCATCAATCAGCAAAGAACGCGAAAAATACCTGAGAAAGCATGAGTTGCAGGCTGTTGCCAAATTCACCATGACATTGTCGTGCCTGTTGTTCTTCTTCATCGGTGCCCCATTGGGAGCAATTATCCGTAAAGGCGGACTCGGAGTGCCAGTCATTGTTTCTGTTTTCGTTTATATCATATACTACATTTTCGAAAATTCAGGAACTAAAATGGCTCGCGATGGTGCTTGGCCTGTATGGATTGGCAGCATTGCATCAACCATCGTGCTGACACCTCTGGCAATATTCTTTACTTA
>JAZLEX010000047.1:0-2587 GCA_045615485.1 Prevotella sp. | reverse complement strand
GTGCCTCACATATTCAACTTCATCCAAATAGGATTGCCTAACGACATAATAGGAATCGTGCTGCCATACGTATTGGCTTGCATCTTCTTTGGCATGACAATGTCGTGTCTGATACGTTATCGTGAGAACGTCATACTCTTTATTGTGTTCACTTCAGTGCCGTTGCTCTTCCTCAGTGGCATTCTCTGGCCAGCAAGTGCAATATCAGGAATGTGGAAAGCAATTTCCTATCTGTTCCCATCAACCTTTGGCGTAAATGGTTTTGTAAAGATAAACTCAATGGGCGCAACATTACAGGAAGTATATCCAGAGTATGTTGCACTATGGACACAAACGGCAGTCTATTTCCTCCTTGCATGTTTCGTTTACAAGCGTGAAATAAATAAGGCAAAGAAGATTACAATCACGCATATTGAAGAGATAAGGAAAGAAAATCATATATAATCCTATTATACAATAAAAAAAATATTTGCAAATACACATTTATAAAAAAAAATGTGTATTTTTGCATTCTTTAAGGGAATAATACTGTAGAACAAAATATAAATAACAACAATTATGCTTACACTTAAACTCATTACAGAGGAAACCGAAAAGGTAATTAAAGGTTTAGAGAAAAAACATTTTCAGGATGCCAAAGAGGCAATCAACGAAGTATTGAACGTAAACAAAAGCCGCAAAGAAACTCAGCAGCAACTCGATGCTACGCTTGCTGCTCAAAAGCAGATGGCGGCAAAGATAGGTGGCTTCATGAAGCAGGGACTTAAAGATGAAGCCGACAAGGCCAAGGCTGAAGTTGCTGAGATGAAGGCAACATCGGAAAAGTTGAAGACTGCACTCGACGACTTCGAGAAGCAACTCACTACCCTACTCTGCCAGATACCAAACATTCCTTACGACGAAGTCCCTGAAGGTTCTTGCGCTGAGGACAACTGGGTTGTTAAGTCAAACCTCAAGGAGTGTACTCTCGGTGTTGACACCGTAGGCAATTGGGATTGTAATCCTGACAATACAGAAGCAAAACTTCCTCATTGGGAACTTGCAAAGAAATACAACCTCATAGACTTCGACCTTGGTGTTAAGATTACAGGTGCAGGTTTCCCTGTTTATATAGGAAAGGGCGCACAACTGCAACGTGCACTTATCAACTTCTTCCTTGCTGAAGCTAACAAAGCTGGTTATACTGAAATCATGCCGCCAACAGTCGTTAATGCTGCTTCTGGTTACGGCACTGGTCAGTTGCCAGATAAGGAAGGTCAGATGTATCACTGCGAAATTGACGACCTCTACCTCATCCCAACAGCCGAGGTTCCTGTGACAAACATCTATCGCGACGTTATTATCGACGAGAAGGATCTGCCTATCAAGAACTGTGCTTATACAGAATGTTTCCGTCGCGAGGCAGGTAGCTATGGCAAGGATGTTCGTGGTCTTAACCGTCTGCACGAATTCTCAAAGATTGAAATTGTGCGCATCGACACTCCAGACCACTCAAAGGAAAGCCATAAAGAAATGCTTGAACATGTAGAAGGTTTGCTCAAGAAGCTTGAACTCCCTTATCGTATTCTTCGTCTTTGTGGTGGTGACCAAAGCTTTACTTCTGCCATCTGCTACGACTTCGAGGTTTATTCTGAAGCAAAGGGACGCTGGCTTGAGGTTTCTTCAGTAAGTAATTTCGATACATATCAGGCAAATCGTCTGAAATGTCGTTACCGCAAGGCTGAAGACAAAAAGATTGAACTCTGTCATACTCTTAATGGCTCTGCGCTTGCTCTTCCTCGCATAGTTGCAGCCATCCTTGAAAACAATCAAACAGAGAAAGGTATTAAGGTGCCTACAGTCTTGCAGCAATACATGGGATGCGAGATAATTTCATTGTAAATTTTACTGTGTATATTTTACGTTTATGATTTGTTCTTTATGTTTACAAAGGCAGACATCGAAAACAACATCTATGATTTGACAAAAGATTTTGCTTTGCGTATTGTAAATTTATACAAATATCTAAAAGCTGAAAAGTCAGAATTTGTCATTTCCAAACAGATTCTACGTTGTGGTACGAGTATAGGAGCAAATGTTTATGAAGCGCAATACGCACAGAGTCGAGCTGATTTCAAGAGTAAAATGAATATAGCTTTGAAGGAAGCAAATGAAACTGGATATTGGCTTGAACTATTATTAAGAAGTGAATACATTTCCAAAAATCAATACGAATCTATAAATTCAGATTTTGTAAGAATTATTGCGACATTGATGAATATCGTAAAACATACAGAAATTTACAAATCATAAATATACAATATAAAATGTACAAAATAAAATATAAGAAGCAGTTTAGTGAAAAAGTTTTTCTTTTCGAGGTAGAGGCTCCGCTGATTGCTAAGGCACGGAAAGCGGGACATTTTGTCATAATCCGCGTTGACAAGCGTGGCGAACGCATTCCTCTTACCATCGCTGATGCGGACACAACGAAAGGAACCATCACTCTCGTGGTTCAAGAGGTAGGACTTTCATCGCGAAAACTTTGCCAACTCAACGTCGGCGACAGCATTCACGATGTCGTAGGTCCACTTGGAAATGCCACACA
>JAZLEX010000046.1:0-35356 GCA_045615485.1 Prevotella sp. | reverse complement strand
CCGAATTTCTTCACTTCGGTGAACTTCCCATGTGATTTGCTCACGACTACAATGCTAATTGTACCTGAGCGATTGATTTTCTTGCGTACAAACATGGTGCAAAGGTACGAAAAAATCGGCTTGCGTCACCCAAAGTCACCCAAAAAAATTACGTAACTCATTGATTTTCATTCTACGCTATATGATGGCGCAAAAAAGTGATGAAGTCAGGAGGGACATCGAAAAAAATGAAAGGGCGATTGTTCAAATTAAAAGGGAGATAATTTCAACTAAAAGGGCATTAGTTGCGACTAAAAGGGCTTTAGGTGGGACCCCCTCCCCGCCCCCCCCAGGGGGGAGGGCTGCAAATTCGGTCAACATCGTGTATGTATTTTCGCCTATAAGGGGGTGTAGGGAGGGTTTTAGGGAGGCGTTTTCACTCACCCTTGCGTTAAACACAAGAGAATCAGTAACATAGAAAACTCTCTCAGAATCGCACAGAAGTAAACGCAAAAAATTTTTTTGAAAATACGGCCAAATTTTGAGGGTAAAAGGTGAAAAAATCTTGACAAAAAGTGAACGGCTTTTTTTTACAAAATAAATCAGCATTTAGAGAGAGATTCGTGCAATTCGTGGTAAAAACACGTCATTCTCAACAAAGCGTAGGCCGGTTGTGGCCGGAGCTTGAAAGAAGTTGTTTTAATTGTATCTGTTGTCTTTTATCAATAGCACACATTATATATATATACGCGCGCGAAAGAATCACATCGGTCATCGCGGGAAACGGAGGTGCCGCAAACTGTCCGTCGTTTAGCACTAAAACAGTGCACGGCTTACTGCTTGCAGTTCACGCTTTTTGCAAAGCGATGCAAAAAAAAATTAAAAAAAATAGCGTAAAGTGTTGGTGGTATGGAAAATAATGCTTAACTTTGCACCCGTAAAAGTGTGGAATACGCGCGCCATTGTGCGTAATCCGCTGATTTTGGCTGCCTTAGGGTAGCTTTCGGCGTGTGCGCCCCTGAGCGTATTGGGGGAGAATGCGCTAAAGAAAAAGCGGTGGAATGTAAACCATACCAAGCAATCAATAAACCAAACCATATTATTAACTCATTTATTAACAACTCAAATCAACTGAAATGCCAGGATTAATTGGAAAGAAAATCGGAATGACATCCGTTTTCGGTGCCGACGGCAAGAACGTGCCGTGCACCGTTATCGAAGTAGGTCCTTGCGTGGTTACCCAGGTGAAGAGTGTTGAGAAGGATGGCTACGCTGCCGTGCAGCTGGGCTTCCAAGAGGCTAAGGAGAAGAATACCTCCAACGCCCTGCTCGGACACTTCAAGAAAGCTGGTGTGACCCCGAAGCGCCACTTGGCCGAGTTCACAGGTTTTGACCAGGAGTACAACCTGGGCGACACCCTCACCGTTGAGCTGTTCAATGACGTAAACTTTGTGGACGTCATCGGCATCAGCAAGGGTAAGGGCTTCCAGGGCGTAATGAAGCGTCACGGATTCGGCGGCGTAGGCCAGACCACTCACGGCCAGGACGACCGTGCCCGCAAGCCGGGTGCTATCGGCGCCTGCTCTTACCCCGCAAAGGTTTTCAAGGGTCTCCGCATGGGCGGCCAGATGGGCGGCGATCGCGTGACCACGCAAAACCTCAAAGTGTTAAAGGTCATCCCCGAGCATAACCTGCTCCTCATCAAGGGCAGCGTAGCCGGATGCAATGGTTCAATCGTAATTGTACAGAAGTAAGAAATGGAACTCAGCGTATTAAATATGAAAGGTCAGGAAACCGGCAAGAAGGTTGTCCTGAACGATGCTGTGTTCGGCATCGAACCCAATGACCACGCTATCTACCTCGACGTGAAGCAGTATCTTGCTGACCAGCGCCAGGGTACAGCCAAGTCTAAGGAGAGAAGCGAAATGAGCGGTTCTACCCGCAAGCTCGGTCGCCAGAAGGGCGGCGGCGGCGCTCGCCGCGGTGACATCAACTCACCCGTGCTCGTAGGTGGTGCCCGCGTGTTCGGTCCTAAGCCCCGCGACTACAGCTTCAAGCTGAACAAGAAGGTGAAGGCCCTTGCCCGCCGCAGCGCTTTGACGTATAAAGTGAATGAAGGCGCCCTCGTAGTCGTAGAAGACTTCGAGCTGGAAACTCCCCGCACCAAGTCCTTCAAGGAAATCCTCGCCGCTCTGAAGCTGGAGGGTAAGAAGGTGCTGATGGTAACTCCCGGTGCCAACAAGAATATCTATCTGTCTGCCCGCAACCTGCCCGAGGCCAAGGTAAGCGCTGCCAGCAACGTGAACACCTATAGCGTGCTGAACGCCGGCGTAGTGGTAATGACAGAGAGTGCCTTGCAGAATATTGAAACTGTCTTAACCAAATAAGCACATTAGATTATGGCATTCATAGTAAAACCCCTGATCACCGAGAAGATGACCAGCATCACGGAGAAGCAGAACAAGTTCGGCTTCATCGTGCGCCCTGAGGCTAACAAGCTCCAGATTAAGGCAGAAGTGGAAGCTACGTACAATGTGACCGTCGTTGACGTAAACACCATGGTTTACGCCGGCAAGAACAAGAGCCGCTACACCCGTGCCGGTCTCCTGAAGGGTCGCACCAACGCTTTCAAAAAGGCAATCGTAACCGTCAAGGACGGCGAAACTATCGACTTTTACAGTAACATTCAATAATTAAAAATGGCAGTACGTAAATTTAAGCCCACAACACCGGGCCAGAGACACAAGATTATAGGTACGTTCGAAGAGATTACTGCATCCGTACCTGAGAAATCTCTCGTAACGGGTAAGATGAGCACTGGCGGACGCAACAACATCGGCAAGATGACGATGCGCTACATTGGCGGTGGCCATAAGCGCAAGTTCCGCTTCATCGACTTCAAGCGAGAGAAAGATGGTGTTCCCGCAGTCGTAAAGACGATTGAGTATGATCCTAACCGTTCTGCTCGCATCGCGCTCCTTTATTACGCTGACGGTGAAAAGCGTTACATTATCGCTCCTAATGGATTGAAGGTTGGCGACCAGCTGATGTCTGGCGCAGAAGCAGTACCTGAAATAGGTAATGCCCTGCCGCTTCAGAACATTCCCGTAGGTACTGTGATTCATAACATTGAGCTTCGCCCTGGTCAGGGTGCTTTGCTCGTGCGCAGTGCCGGTAACTTCGCCCAGCTGACCAGCCGTGAAGGTAAGTATTGTGTTATTAAACTTCCCTCAGGTGAGACCCGCCAGATTCTTAGTGCTTGCAAGGCAACTATCGGAAGTGTCGGCAATAGCGACCACGCCCTCGAAAGTTCCGGCAAAGCCGGACGCAGCCGCTGGTTAGGCCGTCGTCCTCACAACCGTGGCGTTGTTATGAACCCCGTAGACCACCCCATGGGCGGTGGTGAAGGCCGTCAGAGCGGTGGCCATCCCCGCAGCCGTACTGGCCTCTACGCAAAGGGTCTGAAGACTCGCGCTCCTAAGAAGCAGAGCAACAAGTACATTATCGAAAGACGTAAAAAGTAACAAGTACTAAAAGAATCGCAAGACTATGAGTCGTTCACTAAAGAAAGGGCCCTACATCGCCGTCAGCCTTGAAAAGAAGGTGCTTGCCATGAATGAAAGTGGTAAGAAAAGCGTTGTGAAGACGTGGGCCCGCGCTTCAATGATTAGTCCTGATTTCGTGGGACACACCATTGCTGTGCACAACGGTAACAAGTTCATTCCTGTGTATGTGACGGAAAATATGGTCGGTCATAAGCTGGGTGAGTTCGCACCTACCCGCAAGTTTGGCGGCCATGCCGGTCAGAAGAAGAAGTAAGCTTCGCACACAGGCTCAATCAATCCAGAATTAAAAAAGCAAATTAATAATGGGAGCAAGAAAAGGAATAGCTGCTCAAGCTAGAAAAGAAGCCCGTAAGACACAGAACAGTGCCGTGCTCCGCAACGTGCCCTCTTCCCCCCGCAAGATGCGCTATGTCGCTGACCTCGTACGCGGAATGGAAGTAAACCGTGCACTCGCTACCTTGCATTTCAGCAAGAAGGCCGCTTCTGTAGATCTCGAGAAGTTGCTTCGCTCAGCCATCGCCAACTGGGAAGTTAAAAACGACCGCAAGGCTGATGAAGGCGAACTGTTCGTAACCAAGATTTTCGTGGATGAAGGTGCCACGCTCAAGCGTATGCGCCCTGCACCTCAGGGACGCGGCTACAGAATCCGCAAGCGTTCAAATCACGTCACCGTTTTCGTTGACACAAAGAACTAATGATTAAAAAGTAAAAGAATGGGACAAAAAGTAAATCCGATAAGTAACCGCCTCGGTATTGTCCGTGGTTGGGATTCGAATTGGTACGGTGGCCGTAACTTCGGCGACAACATTCTTGAGGACTCGAAGCTCCGCAAGTATCTTGACGCCCGTCTTGCTAAAGCCAGTGTATCGCGTATCGTCATTGAGCGCACTCCCAAACTCATTACCATCACCGTGTGCACTTCACGCCCCGGTGTAATCATTGGTAAGGGCGGAACGGAAGTAGATAAGCTCAAGGAAGAGTTGAAAAAGATTACCGACAAGGATATTCAAATCAACATCTTTGAAATAAAGAAGCCCGATCTTGATGCCGTGATTGTCGGTCGCAGCATCGCTCGCCAAGTAGAGGGCAAAATTGCATATCGTCGTGCTATCAAGATGGCTATTGCCAATACGATGCGCATGGGTGCAGAAGGTATCAAAGTACAAATCTCTGGCCGTCTGAATGGCGCAGAAATTGCTCGTAGCGAAATGTTCAAGGAAGGCCGTACGCCTCTCCACACTTTCCGTGCCGACATTGACTATTGCCAGACGGAGGCTCTCACAAAGGTAGGCATTCTTGGTATCAAGGTGTGGATTTGCCGTGGTGAAGTCTATGGAAAGAAAGATTTGACACCTAATTTCACTCCTGAGAAGGATAATCGTCGCCTTGACAATGGTCGTGGCCGGCGTGATTTCCGTAACAAGAGAAACAACAATCGTTAATTGAAATCTAGTTATGTTACAGCCTAAAAGAACTAAATATCGCAGACCGCAAAAAGGCCGTTGCAAGGGCAATGCCCAGCGCGGCAACCAGTTGGCTTTTGGTAGCTTTGGCATAAAGAGCCTCGATACACACTGGATTACTGGTCGTCAGATTGAAGCTGCCCGTGTCGCTATGACTCGTTACATGCAGCGTGAGGGCCAGAGCTGGATTCGCATCTTCCCCGACAAACCCATCACCAAGAAGCCTGCTGATGTCCGCATGGGTAAAGGTAAGGGTGATCCTGTGGGATATGTTTTCCCCATTACTCCGGGCCGTATTATCTTTGAGATTGAAGGTGTTCCTTTTGCAGTAGCCAAGGAGGCTCTCCGTCTGGCTGCCCAGAAGCTCCCGGTAACTACGAAGTTTATTGTTAGACGTGATTACGACAAAAACGCTTAATTATGAAAATTGCAGAAATTCGACAGATTCCTGCCAACGAATTGGCAGAGCGCGTTGAGGCAGAACAGGCCAAATATCAGCAGTTGCTCCTCAACCACAGCGTTTCTCCTCTTGAGAATCCTGCACAGATTAAGGCCGTGCGTCGTACGATTGCCCGGTTGAAGACTGTGATTCGCGAAAACGAACTTAACAAATAAAAATGCGACATGGAAGAAAGAAATCTTAGAAAAACCCGTCAAGGTGTTGTAATTAGCAACAAGATGGACAAGACCATTGTCGTCGCTGCTAAGTTCAAGGAAAAGCACCCCATTTATGGTAAGTTTGTCTCCAAGACGAAGAAGTATCATGCTCACGATGAAAAAAACGAGTGCAATGTAGGCGATACCGTAGCCATCATGGAAACTCGTCCTCTGAGCAAGACTAAGCGTTGGAGAGTAGTAGAAATCATTGAAAGAGCTAAGTAATCATGATACAGACAGAATCCCGTTTAACTGTAGCCGACAACAGCGGTGCTCGCGAGTGTCTCTGCATCCGTGTGCTCGGTGGTACAAAGCGTCGCTACGCTTCTGTGGGTGATGTGATTGTCGTTTCTGTCAAGAACGTCATTCCGTCCAGCGAAATCAAGAAGGGTGCCGTATCTAAGGCGTTGATTGTACGCACGAAGAAGGAAATACGCCGTGCAGACGGTTCCTACATTCGTTTTGACGATAATGCCTGTGTGCTGCTCAACAATGCAGGCGAACTTCGCGGCAGCCGTATTTTCGGCCCCGTGGCCCGTGAACTCCGCACGGTCAATATGAAGGTCGTTTCGCTCGCACCCGAAGTACTTTAATCTAAAAAAGAGACAAAGTAATGGCAAAATTACATATCAAAAAAGGCGACACCGTTTATGTGAACGCTGGCGAAAACAAGGGTAAGACTGGCAAGGTTACCCGTGTGCTTGTTGAAAAGCAGCGTGCCGTAGTGGAAGGTGTCAATATGGTAAAGAAGAGCCAAAAGCCCAATGCGAAGAACCCTCAAGGGGGCTTTGTGGAAGTGGAGGCTCCTATCCATATCAGCAACCTGAATGTGGTAGACCCCAAGTCAGGAAAGCCCACCCGCATTGGTCGCAAGCGCAATGAGGCTGGCAAGTTAGTACGTTACGCAAAAAAATCAGGAGAGGAGATTAAGTAATGGCAAATACAGCACAACTCAAGAAAGATTACGCCGAGCGTATCGCTCCGGCTCTTCAGAAGCAGTTCAACTACTCATCTGCCATGCAGATTCCTGTTCTGAAAAAGATTGTTATCAATCAAGGCCTTGGCATGGCTACAGCCGATAAGAAGATTATTGAGGTAGCCATCAATGAACTGACGGCTATCACGGGTCAGAAGGCTGTGGCAACATTGTCAAAGAAAGATGTCGCTCAGTTCAAACTTCGTAAGAAGATGCCCATCGGTGTGATGGTTACTCTGCGTCGTGAACGTATGTACGAGTTCCTTGAGAAGCTCGTCCGCGTGGCTCTGCCCCGTATTCGTGACTTCAAGGGTATTGCCAGCAAGCTGGATGGCCGTGGTAATTACACTCTGGGCATTCAGGAGCAGATTATCTTCCCTGAAATCAACATTGATGCAATCGACCGCCTTCTGGGTATGAACATTACCTTCGTGACGACAGCTAAGACTGATGAAGAAGGCTATGCTCTGCTGAAGGAATTTGGTCTTCCTTTTAAGAACGCTAAAAACAACTAATACGACATGGCAAAAGAGTCAATGAAGGCACGCGAAGTAAAGCGTGCCCGCCTGGTAGCCAAGTATGCCGCTAAGCGTGCTGCCCTGAAGGAAATCGTTAACAAGAGCGAGGATCCCGTTGAAGCCTACGAGGCTGCACGGAAACTCCAGAAGATACCCCGCAATGCCAACCCCATCCGCCTGCACAACCGCTGCAAGCTCACGGGTCGTCCCAAGGGTTATATCCGTCAGTTCGGTCTGAGCCGTATCCAGTTCCGTGAGATGGCCTCTCAGGGCCTCATGCCTGGTGTACGCAAGGCCAGCTGGTAAAACAAGAGTAACACACAGTTCACTTTATTTAATATTGTCGGGGTTGTCCCGATTAATTAAAAACATTTTAAAAAATGACAGATCCTATAGCAGATTATTTGACCCGTCTGCGCAACGCTATCATGGCCAAGCACCGTGTAGTGGAAGTGCCTGCGTCAAATTTGAAGAAGGACATCACCAAAATCCTTTTTGAGAAGGGCTACATCCTCAACTATAAGTTTGAGGAGGACGGCCCTCAGGGTACCATTAAAATTGCTCTGAAGTACAATCCTCAGACCAAGGTTAATGCAATCAAAAACCTTACTCGCGTATCCACGCCTGGTTTGCGTAAGTACACCGGCTACCGTGATATGCCCCGCGTAATTAACGGACTGGGTATAGCCATTATTTCCACGTCCAAAGGTGTAATGACTGACAAAGAGGCAGCCGAACTCAAGATTGGCGGTGAAGTCCTTTGCTACGTTTATTAATTTAGGAGGAAAACAGAATGTCAAGAATTGGTAAATTGCCGATTAACATTCCCGCTGGCGTTACAGTGGCCATGCAGGATAATGTAGTGACCGTAAAAGGTCCGAAGGGTGAGCTTAGCCAAGCTGTTGATCCTTCCATTGTTGTCACAATCGAAGACGGTCAGGTCAAGTTCGCTATCGATGAAAACAGCGACGTTGACACCAAGCAGAAGCAGGCTTTCCATGGTCTCTACCGCGCTCTCGTAAACAACATGGTTGTCGGTGTGAGCGAAGGCTACAAGAAGGAGATGGAACTGGTAGGCGTAGGCTACCGTGTGGAAAATCAGGGTAACTTGATTACCTTCACACTTGGCTACACCCATCCCATCCTCATCCAGCTTCCCAAAGAAATCACCGTTACAACCAAGATGGAGCGTAACCAGAATCCCTACATCTGTCTGGAAAGCGCAGACAAGCAGCTCCTCGGCATGGTTTGCAGCAAAATCCGCTCATTCCGTATGCCGGAGCCTTACAAGGGCAAGGGTATTCTCTATATTGGTGAGCAGATTCGCCGTAAGAGTGGTAAGTCAGCTGGTGCTAAATAAAAGATTAATACCGTAAGATTATGACAAAACAAAAAGAACAGCGTCGCGCGAAAATCAAATTTCGTGTGCGCAATAAAATTTCTGGCACAACAGAGCGTCCCCGCATGAGCGTGTTCAGAAGCAACAAGCAGATTTACGTCCAGATTATTAATGACGAAACTGCCACCACTCTTGTTGCAGCTTCAAGTCTTGGTATGGAAACCATGCCCAAGAAGGAGCAAGCTGCAAAAGTCGGTGAAGCAATTGCGAAGAAGGCCATTGAGGCCGGCATAACGACTGTCGTGTTTGACCGTAATGGTTACCTCTACCACGGTCGTGTTAAAGAAGTTGCTGACGGTGCCCGCAAAGGCGGTCTTAAATTCTAAAAGATTATGGCAAACAGAGTAAACGTAAACATCGAAGATTTAAAGGATAGACTGGTTGCTATCAATCGCGTAACTAAAGTTACCAAGGGTGGCCGCACCTTCACCTTCGCCGCTATCGTAGTAGTAGGCGATGGCAAGGGTGTTATCGGCACTGGCCTTGGCAAGGCAGGTGAAGTTACTGCCGCCATTGCTAAGGGCGTAGAGTCTGCTAAAAAGAATTTAATCAAGGTGCCCGTTATCAATGGAACGGTTCCTCATGGACAGGCTGCTAAGTTTGGCGGTGCAGAGGTTCTGATTCTCCCAGCTTCCGAGGGTACCGGTGTTGTGGCTGGCGGTGCCATGCGTTCCGTGCTGGAAAGCGCAGGTATCAAGGACGTGCTTGCCAAGAGTAAAGGCAGCTCCAATGCCCATAACCTCGTAAAGGCTACCATCAAGGCACTCAGTGAGATGCGCGATGCCCGTCAAGTGGCAGAACAGCGCGGTATCAGCGTAGAAAAAGTATTCCGTGGCTAAACAAATTTTCAACAATTATGGCAACTATTAAAATTCAGCAAACTCGGAGCCGCATTCACGCTCCAAAAGACCAGAAGCGCACCCTTGATGCACTTGGCCTGACTAAGTTGTATCATACTGTTGAAAAGGAGGACAGCCCCGTTCTCCGTGGTATGATTCGCAAAGTTGCACATCTGGTAACAGTAACAGAATAATCCTTAAACAGAAATCTGCATTATGAAATTAAATACCTTAAAGCCCGCTGAGGGTTCCGTCACCACACGCAAGCGTATTGGTCGTGGTCCTGGTTCCGGTATGGGCGGCACCGCCACCCGTGGCCATAAAGGTGCCAAGCAGCGTTCTGGCTACAGCAAGAAGATAGGTTTTGAAGGTGGTCAGATGCCTCTCCAGCGCCGTCTCCCAAAGCATGGCTTCAAGAACATCAATCGCGTAGAATACAAGGCTATCAATTTGGATGTCCTTGCAGAACTCGCACAGGCTAAGAATTTGGCAAAAATCGGCGTGAAAGAGCTCATTGAGGCTGGCTTCCTCAAGAAGAATGCCCTTGTCAAGATACTGGGCAATGGCACTCTCACTGCCAAAATCGACGTTGAGGCCCACGCTTTCTCAAAGAGTGCAGAAGCTGCCATCACTGCAGCAGGTGGTACCGCAACTAAACTCTAACCTTCTTTACCCCCACACAACAATGAAGAAGATAATCGAGACTATCAAGAACATCTGGCGTATTGAGGATTTGCGCACGCGTATTCTCATAACGATAGGCTTCGTGGCCATCTACCGTTTCGGTTCCTTTGTGGTGCTGCCCGGTATTAATCCCGCAGGCCTTCAGAATCTGGAAAATCAGACCAGCGAAGGTCTGATGTCCTTGCTGAATATGTTCTCTGGTGGTGCATTCTCCAATGCTTCTGTCTTTGCATTGGGAATCATGCCTTACATTTCAGCCTCGATTGTGATTCAGCTTTTGGCTGTCGCTGTGCCTTATTTCCAAAAGATGCAGCGCGAGGGCGAGAGTGGACGGCGCAAAATCAACCAGTACACACGCTGGCTGACAGTGTTCATCCTTCTCTTCCAGGCTCCTACCTACATGATTAACCTTCATGCCCAGACACAAGGTACAGGTGCCTTCATGGTAGGCAACGGATTCTGGTTTATGCTCTCAAGCACCATCATTCTGGCCGCAGGAAGCATGTTTATTCTCTGGCTGGGTGAGCGCATCACGGATAAAGGCATCGGCAATGGCGTGTCCATGATAATTATGATTGGTATTATTGCCCGTATGCCTTCCGCATTGGGCGAGGAATTCCTTTCTGCATGGACTAGCGCTGAAGGCGGCGGCCTTGTGAAGTTCTTTTTTGAGATTATAGCTTTGCTGTTTGTCATGGCACTTGCTATCATCCTCGTCAAGGCTGTCCGCAAGGTTCCCGTTCAGTATGCCAAGCGTATTGAGGGTGGTCACCAGATAGGTGGTGCCCGTCAGTACATCCCAGTCAAGCTCTTTGCTGCCAACGTGATGCCTATCATCTTTGCACAGGCCATCATGTTCATTCCCCTGACACTCGCTCAGATGAGCGGGAGCCATAGTTGGGCAATGAGCCAGTTCTTGGATCACACGAGTGTTCTCTACAACGTTGTATTCGTTATCCTGATAATAGCCTTCACGTATTTCTATACAGCCATCACGCTCAATCCCGTGCAGATGGCTGAGGATATGAAGCGCAACAATGGCTTTATCCCCGGTGTCAAGCCTGGCAAGGATACAGCTGACTATCTCGACAACGTAATGACACATATCACGCTCCCTGGCTCACTTTTCATTGCTCTGATAGCCATTTTGCCAGCTTTTGCCGGTATCATTGGTATCAAGCAGGGGTTTGCCCAGTTCTTCGGTGGCACCAGCCTTCTCATCCTTGTAGGTGTTGTCCTTGACACCCTGCAGCAGATTGAGAGCCATCTGCTGGTTCGCCATTACGATGGTCTGCTCAATGCTGGTCATGTTCGCAACCGCGCTTAGTGCGGTTAAGAAAGTAGTTATTTTACATAATGATATATCTCAAGACTGAGGACGAGATAGAGTTGCTTCGCAAAGCCAACCTATTGGTCAGCCAGACGCTCACAGAGATAGCAAAACAGCTCAAGCCTGGTGTTACAACTCTCCAGTTGGACACCTTGGCTGAGCAGGTTATCCGTGACAATGGCGGAACACCTGTGTTCAAGGGTTTTCCCAATCCCTACGGTGCCCCATTCCCTGCCTGTATATGTACTTCAGTCAATAACATCGTGGTGCATGGAGTGCCCGACCAGCGGGAACTTAGAGATGGCGACATCCTTTCCGTCGATTGTGGTGCCTGTCTTGATGGTTTTTGCGGAGACTCCTGCTACACATTCTGCATAGGCGAAGTAAAATCTGAGGTTCGTCAGTTGCTCAAGACCACAAAGGAAGCCCTTTACAAGGGCATTGAGGTTGCGCTGCCAGGTCGCCGCATCGGCGATATTGGGTATGCGGTTCAGCAACATTGCGAGAACAGAGGATACGGAGTCGTGCGGGAATTCGTCGGGCATGGTGTAGGCCGTGCCATGCATGAAGACCCAGCAGTTCCCAACTATGGCCGAAAAGGCTCCGGCAAGCAGATACACAATGGGCTCTGCATAGCCATCGAACCAATGATAGTCATGGGGAAGCGCGACATCGCCTTGCTGGAAGATAAGTGGAGCGTAACCACCCGCGATGGTCTGCCTGCGGCGCATTTCGAGCACAGCATTGCCATTCACCAAGGCAAGCCCGACATACTGTCGTCGTTTGAAGAGATAGAAATCATTGAAGGAAAACAATACTAAAGAATATGTCAAAGCAAAATGCTATTGAGATTGACGGGACAGTGGTTGAAGCACTGAGCAACGCCATGTTCCGCGTCGAACTGGAGAATGGGCACACCATTCGTGCAGGCATATCCGGAAAGATGCGCATGCACTACATCAAAATCCTGCCTGGCGACAAGGTCAAGGTGGAAATGAGTCCCTACGACCTGACAAACGGCAGAATAGCCTATCGCTACAAATAAAAAAACAAAAGAATATGAAAACAAGAGCTTCCTTAAAGAAGCGCACCGCCGACTGCAAGATTGTACGTCGCAAAGGTCGCCTCTTCGTAATTAACAAGAAGAACCCCAAGTTCAAGATGCGTCAGGGTTAAACTTCGCAAAAAAACTATTTCAATATATGGCAATAAGAATTGTTGGTGTAGATTTACCTCAGAACAAGCGAGGTGAAATCGCCTTGACCTATATCTTCGGAATAGGTCGCAGTAGTGCCGGTAAGATTTTGGACAAAGCCGGCGTGAACAGAGACATCAAGGTTAGCGACTGGACAGATGACCAGGCAGCCAAGATTCGTGAGATTATCGGTGCCGAGTACAAAGTCGAAGGCGACCTTCGCAGCGAAGTGCAGCTCAACATCAAGCGTTTGATGGACATCGGCTGCTATCGTGGTATCCGCCATCGTATCGGTCTGCCTCTTCGCGGCCAGAGCACGAAGAACAATGCCCGCACACGTAAGGGCAAGAAGAAGACCGTGGCAAACAAGAAGAAGGCAACGAAGTAATAAAACAGATTAAGATATGGCAAAGAAAACCGTCTCTGCAAAGAAGCGCGTAGTAAAGGTTGACGCACAGGGTCAGCTTCACGTGCATAGCTCTTTCAACAATATCATTGTATCTCTTGCCAACAGCGAGGGCCAAGTTATCAGCTGGTCAAGCGCAGGTAAGATGGGTTTCCGTGGCAGCAAGAAGAACACCCCCTATGCTGCCCAGATGGCTGCCCAGGATTGCGCCAAGGTGGCTTATGACCTCGGCTTGCGCAAAGTGAAAGCATACGTCAAGGGTCCTGGAAACGGACGCGAGAGCGCCATCCGTGCCACCCACGCCGCCGGTATTGAAGTCATCGAGATTGTCGATGTTACTCCCATGCCCCACAACGGATGCCGTCCTCCCAAGCGCCGTCGTGTATAATCCACTTTCAAACGTCAAACATTAAATATTCAAACAAAGATTATGGCAAGATATATTGGTCCTAAATCACGTATCGCCCGTAGGTTTGGAGAGGCCATTTTCGGTCCCGACAAGGTGCTTGCAAAGCGCAATTTCCCTCCAGGCCAGCACGGCAACAGCCGTCGCCGCAAGACATCCGAATATGGTGTCATGCTCGCTGAAAAGCAGAAGGCAAAGTACACCTACGGCGTACTCGAAAAGCAGTTCCGCAACCTCTTCGACAAAGCCGCTGCCGCCACCGGTATTACCGGTGAACTCCTGTTGCAGGCTTTGGAATGCCGTCTCGACAACATTGTCTTCCGTCTCGGCATAGCCCCCACACGCGCCGCCGCCCGTCAGCTTGTAAACCACAAGCACATAGTGGTGGACGGACAGGTCGTAAACATCGCTTCCTACAGCGTAAAGCCTGGCCAGATTGTTGGCGTGCGCGAGCGCAGCAAGAGCCTTGAAGTCATCGCAGATGCCCTCGCAGGTTTCAACCACAGCAAGTACGCCTGGATCGAGTGGGACGAGGCTTCCAAGAGCGGCAAGCTCCTCCACAAGCCCGAGCGCGAGGATATTCCCGAAAACATCAAAGAGCAGCTTATCGTTGAGCTCTACTCCAAGAACTAATTAAATAGAATTGAATTACATGGCGATATTAGCATTTCAAAAGCCTGATAGGGTAATCATGTTGGAAGATGACCCCAAGTTCGGAAAGTTTGAGTTCCGGCCCTTGGAGCCAGGCTTCGGCCATACCATAGGCAATGCCCTCCGCCGCATACTTCTCTCCACCTCCCTCGAAGGTTTCGCAATCAACACCATCAAAATCGACGGCGTTGACCACGAGTTCGCCTCCGTACCAGGTGTGCGCGAAGATGTGACAAACATGATACTCAATCTGAAGCAGGTGCGCTTCAGGCAAGTAGTAGAAGAATTCACCGAAGAAAAAGTCTCCGTCAGCCTAAGCAACACCACCGAATTTCGCGCAGGCGACCTTGGCAAGTATCTTACAGGGTTTGAAGTGTTGAATCCCGAACTGGTGATTTGTCATTTAGACTCTAAAGCTACGATGCAGATTGAACTGACAATCAACAAAGGTCGCGGTTACGTCCCCTCAGAGGAAAACCGCATCTTCTGCTCTGCTGTCAATCAGTTGCCAATCGATTCTATTTACACCCCCATCCGCAACGTGAAGTATAGCGTTGAGCCCTGCCGCGTCGAACAAAAGACCGACTACGACAGCCTCATCCTCGAAATCACGACGGACGGTTCCATACACCCGAAGGACGCACTCAACGAAGCAGCCCGCATACTCATCCAGCACTTCATGCTCTTCACCGACGACCGTATCATGATTGAAACCAACGTCAGCGACCATGCCGAAGAACTCGACGAAGAAGTGTTGCGTATGCGCCAGCAACTCAAGACCAAGCTCACCGACCTCAACCTCAGCGTCCGCGCACTCAACTGCCTCAAGGCCGCAGAAGTCGAGACCCTCGGCGAACTCGTCCAGCTCAACAAGTCCGACCTGTTGAAATTCCGCAACTTCGGCAAGAAATCGCTTACGGAGCTTGATGATTTGCTCGCAAGTCTGAATCTGTCGTTTGGAACCGACATTTCAAGTTACAAGTTAGATTGAGAGTAATGCCTCTCTCCACTAATGTAAAACAAAACAAACAATGAGACACAATAAGAAATTCAACCATCTCAGCCGTACTGCAAGTCATCGCGCTGCCATGCTGTCCAACATGGCCGTGTCCCTGATAATGCACAAAAGAATCACTACGACTGTCGCAAAGGCCAAGGCACTGAAGAAGTACGTTGAGCCCCTCATCACCAAGTCCAAGAACGACACCACCAACAGCCGTCGCGTCGTGTTCAGCTATCTCAAGGACAAGTACGCCGTCACCGAACTCTTCAAGGAAATCAGCGTGAAGGTGGCCGACCGTCCTGGTGGCTACACCCGTATCATCAAGACCGGCTTCCGCAAGGACGATGCAGCCCCCATGTGCTTCATCGAACTCGTGGACTACGATGAGAACATGGCCAAGACCCAGAAGAAGACCCGTACGCGCCGCAGCCGCAAGAGCGCTGCCGCCGCAACCGAGACACCTGCCGAAGCCCCTGCAACCGAAGCTCCCGCCGTTGAGGCAGCTGCCGAGGAAACTGCCGAATAAACCTACACCACAATATCAAGGAAACACCCCGCGTCGTGATGGCGCGGGGTGTTTTTCTTTTCCTATAAGCCACTTCGCCCTCCCCTATACGCCACACCTCCCTGCCGTATAGTCCCCTTTTGCCTATCCCAAGGAGCAGTCAAGGCCATCAAACAAGAAGGAGAAATCTCGCTGTACGGTCATTGCGGCAGAACAGGAACGCGTCAGTTTTCCCCATAATCAGGCCCCGATTTGCCAAAACAAAGCGAACAAGCAAAAAACAGACCGCTATATTTGCTGTTTCTCCAAAAAATGCTTATTTTTGCCACGTCTTTCCCACTCCAGTACGTCAAGCGTGCAAAAGCGGGGCAGACAGACATCACATAAAAGGCGTACCTCTACGCTTTGGTTTTGGCTCTATAAGAACTTCGCAACCTCCAAGGATTGTCAAAAACAAAGCAACGAAAACGTCCCGACACAGGTATATCCCGACAGCCGGATCAGCAAGCCGCAAGGCGCATGACATCTGGACAGAATATACACATAGGTGGGGCTTTCAGCGTTGCTCGTTACGACAATTCGGGCAATGCGAAGGCCTTTATAGAGTGGAACGAGCAGCAAGGACAGGCTCCACGTTTGAACTATCTTTTGTCTTGTATGTTGTTGATAATCAGCATAGAAATACAGCATATAAGCAAGAATGTTCCCAAATGTTTCCAGTGGGTTTGTAAGTGGGAAACAAGGTGAGTTTTGGGTATGGGAACGGCCAAATAATTGATGTTTTTTTGAAAAAGTCAAATTAAGACTTGTTAACACGGAATTTACATTTATTTACACTACATAATTAAGGCATCGGCATAGTGTAATGTCTCAAAAAGATGCTTTACGATTGATTGAATCTTCTTTCAAAAACCACAGGGGGGGAATCAACACTCTGGTTCAAAACTAATACGTGATTTACAGATAAGATTCATGATAAACCACTGCCCTAATTTAAGGTGGTGGTTTTTTCTATATGTTATAGAGTTTCTCTGTAATCTAATGAACAGAAATCTCCCTCATATATGCTAATATAGATTACATTTTCATTACTATCCATACGCTTTCAATATCCATGTTCTGAAGGAGGTGTGCAGCTTCCGAGAAAACTGAAAAGTTATCAATACAACTTTCGTAAACTCTTTTTTTATAAATAGTGTGTACAATAATTTCAGTTATCGTGGTTGTTTTTGCCATTTACGGGGTCAAAATTGAATAAATCAACAATAAATTGCATTGATTTAGCAAGTTTTTGATGGTTTTCTGCACGTTTCTCATTAAAAATTAGTATTTTTGTGCCAACAAAATCCTTAAAGACGATGGAAGACAGAAAACTGAATCGTATAAAGATTGCTCTTGTTGAGCAAGGAAAGACTGCAAAATGGCTCGCTGGTCAGTTAGGTAAGGATCCTGCTGTAATCAGCAAGTGGTGTACAAATACCACTCAGCCTTCACTGGAGATACTTCTCCGAATCTCAGAGATACTACAGGTTCCTGTGGGCGATCTCGTTAGACAACCAAACTTCGAAAAGTAAATCCCTAACCAAAACTCCACCATGGCTACAAACAAGAACGCTACAATCAGGTATAGAGCATTAGACAAGTGCTTCCGTGATTATCGTCATCGATACTACATCGAGGACTTGATTGAGAAGTGCGAAGAAGAGTTGGAGTCATTCAACTTCACTGCCAATGTGAGTCGTCGTCAAATCTTTGATGACATTCGCTTCATGGAGAGTATGGCAGGATGGAGTATTCCTCTTGACCGTCTGAAAGATGGCAAGAAAACCTATTATCGCTATTACGAGAAAGACTTCACTATCAATGAGCAGCCATTGACAGATGAAGAAGCACAGCAACTGGAAACAGTTATTATTACATTGAGCCGTTTCCGTGGTTTGCCTTGCAATGAGTGGGTTGACGAAGTAATCTCTAACCTCGAATGGCGTTTCAACCTGAAAGGCAACAAGGAGAATGTTGTCAGCTTTGAACAGAATCAAGACCTAAAGGGGTTGGATAAATTGAGTGACGTTCTTGATGTGACATCCAATCATCAGGTTGTGGAAATCCTTTATCACAACTTCAAGAATGGCGGACGTGATATTTTCTTCACTGTCCACCCTTACTATGTGAAGCAGTTCAATAACCGCTGGTTCTTGTTCGGCTTGGATGATAAATACCGCAACATTGATACCATTGCTCTTGACCGCATAGTCAAGATGAATGTGGCAGAAGACATCCAGTTTATCCCTAACAATGACATTGACTTCGAGCACTACTTTGACGATGTTGTCGGTGTAACCATACCAGACAAAGGTGTCGAGAAACTACACATTGAACTTCAATTCACAGAAGGTCGATTCCCATACGTTACATCTAAACCTATACATCGATCTCAGGAAACTGTAAACGAAGAAGAACGCATAATCAGTATTGACGTAAGACCTAACAATGAGTTAATCACACAGATACTTTCATTCGGTTCTGATGTAAAAGTACTCTCTCCAGAGTCTTTTAAGCAGCAGATTTTCAACAAAATTAAAGCAAACTTTGAAATTTATACCTCCTGTGCAGAATAGTCGCACTCGTTGCACCTATCTTTGCACCCGAATTAAAATACAACAGATATGACAGCTCAGGAATTAGCACAAATGATATGGTCTATCAAGGAACTTATCCGTGATGACTACAATGACAAGGATGTTGACCAGGTGATTCTGCCTTTCACGCTCCTTCGTCGTCTTGATTGCGTGTTGGAAGACAAGCAGGACATTATCAAATCAGCTCTTGAACAGATACCGGAAGAGAAACGTGAAGCACTCCTCCCTCAGTTTCTCAAACTGAAAGGTGTGCCATTCTATAACCTCTCTGGCTTGACACTCAACTCACTTTTGGCTAATCCTGTTGCTATTGCAGACAACTTCAAGACATACCTTCAGGGCTATAGCGCAAATATCAAGGACATCCTCTACAACTTCACTGGTGGCGAGGAGAATGGTCTTAGCCCAATCTACGCTACTCTTGCTCGCAAGGGCTTGCTCTACAAGGTTACTCAGGAGTTCTGCGTAAAGGCAGACCTTCACCCAGACAGCGTTGACAACCACATGATGGGTACAGTCTTCGAGACCATCATCCGCTATTCGAAGGAGTCCACCAACGAGGCTGCGGGTCAGTTCTATACCCCACGTGAGATTGTTCGTCTGTTGGTACGCCTTGTTATGTGCGGACAGGAAGAGCGCATCCATGAGGAAGGTCAGAACTTCTCACTGTACGACCCTGCATGTGGTACTGGTGGTATGGTGACTGTAGCAAAGGACTATCTTCGCGAACAGACTGACCGCAAGATGATCATCAAACTCTATGGTCAGGAGATAAATGAGCAGACATACGCCATCTGCAAGTCTGACATCATGATGAAGGATGAAGATGCCTCTGGTATCTACCTTGGCAACACACTTACCGATGACCATGCTGCTGGCAAGACTTTCAACTACATGATTACCAATCCTCCTTTCGGTGTTGACTGGAAGAAGAGCGAAGAGGCTATCAAGAAAGAAGCAGAAGATCCGAACGGACGATTCTCTGCCGGGCTTCCAAGTACAAGTGATGGTTCATTGCTATTCCTCATGCACATGATTCACAAGATGGATCCTAAGGGTGCTCGAATTGGTATCGTTCTGAACGGCTCACCGCTCTTCAATGGTGATGCCGGAAGTGGCTGGAGCAATATTCGCAAGTCATTGCTCGACCGTGACCTTCTCGATGCTATTGTGGCTCTGCCAAAGAACTTGTTCTATGGTACAGACATAAGTTCATACCTGTGGATTCTTGATAACAACAAGCCTGCAAGCCACAAGGACAAAGTGCTGTTCATCAATGCAGCACACGATGACTTTGCCACTCCTCTTCAGCGAAGCTTGGGTAAGAAGCGTTACGAAATCAGCGAGAAGTCTTCAGACGAAATCGTTGAGCTCTATCGCAACTACGTTCCTGCAAAGCAGATTCTCGAAGGCGAAGAACAGGATGTCGCCAAACTGATGGACATCGAAGACTTCCTTTACACTAAAGTTAGTGTTCAGCGTCCTTTGCGCTTAACATACAAAGATGTAAGTGCTAAGATTGCCGACCTTCTTGATGAAAGCACAGGCAAGAAACTGCCAAAGAAAGATGCAGAATACCTTGCAGAACTTCAAAAGATTGAAGGTCTCGACACAGAGCGCACGGATGCCGAGTTCTTTGCCTTCCTTGCAAAGAATGGTCAAAAGCGTATTGCTGCTGCCATGATTAAGAAACTACGTGGATGGCTTGGCACAACAGATGAGAATGCTCCTGAGGTTTACGAGAAACCAGGAGATGCCGAATCAGGAAAGGTGGCAGATAGTAACCTGAGTGATACTGAGTCTATTCCAATGAAGCGTAGCATTGAAGAGTACTTTGAGACAGAAGTCTTGAAATTCGTTCCCGATGCTTGGATGGATAGGGAAAAGGATAAGATAGGTTGCGAGTTCCCATTCACAAAGCTGTTCTATCGTTACAAACCACTCCGTTCAAGTGAAGAGATTCTTGCAGAACTTGCTGCACTTGATAAGGAAATGGAAGCCGAATTGTCAGAACTTAAAGAGGCGTAAGCATGGAGAAGTACGATTCATATAAAGACTCTGGCGTAGAGTGGATTGGGGAAATTCCAAGCCACTGGGAGGCTGTGCCGTTAAAGAGGACTGGTTCTTTCGGCAATGGCTTAACATATTCGCCTTCGGATGTATGTGAAAATGGAGTTTTGGTACTTCGTTCTTCTAATATACAGAATTCAAAAATGGATTATGAGGACTGTGTATATGTTAATTCAGCGCCTAACGATTTGATGGTTCAGAAAGGAGATATAATCATTTGTTCCCGAAACGGAAGTGCCGCATTGGTAGGAAAATGTGCAATTGTAGATGATGATATTAACGCTACTTTTGGCGCATTTATGATGCGTTATATACCTTTTATTGACAAGATGTTTGGCTATTACCTATTTCAGACAGCCATTAGTTTTTATAAAGGTCTTTTCGCAACAACTACAATTAATCAATTGACGAATAATGTGATTGATCAGATGTTTGTTTCTTTACCACCAAATGAAGAACAAACAGCCATCGCCAACTACCTCGATACAAAATGTAGCAAGATAGACAATGTTATTGCAACGCAGGAGAAGCGTGTGGAGTTGCTTCGTGAACTGAAGCAATCTATCATCACTCGTGCCGTTACTCGTGGCATAAATCCTAATGCAAAACTCAAAGATTCTGGCGTAGAATGGATTGGAGAGATTCCAGAGCATTGGGAGGTCATGAAGATGAATAATGTATGCAAAGTTATTACAGACTTTGTCGCAAGCGGCAGTTTTGCAGATTTAAGAAATAATGTTCAATATCTTGATGAGCCCGACTATGCTCTTCTTGTAAGAACTGCCGACTTATCTCAGAAAAACAAAGATGTACAACCGGTTTATGTGTCCAAAGATTCTTATGAATTCCTTTCAAATTCAAATTTATATGGTGGGGAGATAATTCTACCAAATATTGGAGCATCAATTGGCGACGTTTACATGGTTCCTAACAATCTTTATGACAAAATGACTCTTGGTCCAAATGCTATTTTGTTGCGAACCAAGTATAATGATAAATTCTTCTATTATTACTTTATGAGCAAAGGTGGTAGAGAATCATTAGTTTTGATGGGACAAGCTGCAGCGCAAAGCAAATTCAATAAAACAGAATTGCGACAGATGAAAGTTATTCTCCCGCCACTTAACGAACAAAATTCAATTGTTCAAGAGATAGAGAATAAAATCAAACCTGCTGATAATGCCATCACCAAAGCCCTTCGCCAGATAGAGCTCTTGAAGGAATACAAGCAATCGCTTATAACAGAAGTAGTCACAGGCAAACGCAAGGTTTGTTAATACATCTTAGCAACAAAAAGTAAAAACATGATAGACCTTACAAACATATTAGGCAAGAATGAGAACCATCTCATCGAAGCCAAGAGTGCTAAAGGCGGTTTTCCTGATTCATTTTGGGAAACATACTCAGCATTCGCAAATACCGATGGTGGCACTATTCTGCTGGGTGTAGAGGAAACAAGCGACCATAGACTCTACATGCAGGAGGGTCTGAAAGATGTGGAAAAGACCCGAGAGACATTTTGGAAACTTGTGAATAATCGCCAAAAGATTAGTCACAACATCATGACCAATTCGATGGTATATCCAGCTAAGCTTGAAGGTAAGGACATTCTTGTCGTGGAGGTGCCAAGAGCAGAGCGTATGATTCGTCCTGTATATAAAGGTCAAGACCCAAGAGGTGGCACATACCAGAGATGGGGCGAAGGTGATCACTTGTGCTCAGTGGAAGAGATTAGCGCAATGCTTCGCGATGCATCTTCATCCCCACTGGATGCACAGCCCATAAAGGAGATGGACATGTCTGTCTTCTGCGAGGAAAGCGTAAATGGTTATCGCAATGTCTTCAAGAGTACTAACCCACATCACATCTGGAACAAACTGGACAACGAAATGTTCCTTCGTAGGATAAAGGCTGTCGCTATGGCAGATGATGGATTGTATCATCCGACTGAAGCAGGTTTGCTGATGTTCGGCTACGAATATGAGATTACAAGCCGATTCCCTCAGTACTTCCTCGACTATCAGGAAGACCGTGTAATGGTGGGTGTAACAAGATGGAAAGACCGTATCACATCCTCTTCAGGTGACTGGAGCGGAAACTTGTTCGATTTCACCTTTAAGGTGCTACCAAAACTGCAGTCAGACCTGAAAGTACCGTTTGTTCTGAAGGGAATGCAACGCGTCGATGATACACCTATGCACAAGATACTTCGTGAGGCAGTAGTCAACACGCTTACCAACGCTGACTATTGGGGCAGACGTGGTGTAGTAATCTCTAAGAACAAGGACGGATTCACGTTTGCAAACCCTGGAGGTATGCGTATTTCGAAGACAGAGGCTATTGAAGGAGGTGTCTCTGACCCCCGTAACAGTACCATTCTAAAATTCTTCTCCCTGATTCGCTTTGGCGAACGTGCAGGAAGCGGTCTGAATGGAATTATGCATGTATGGAAGAAAGTGTATCACACCGATGCCAACATCAATGAACAAACAGGTGAAGCCCCACGTACAGTACTCACTCTTCCATTTGATGGACACGAACAGGATGCAGATGCAATGCTGGAACTATATGACGATGCAGAAGGCTTGATAACAGAAGGGGAAATGATAAAGAAAGTTGCATCTGATCTGGTTGACAAAGAAGAATACCGAAATATAATTATCGAGAAAATATCAGTAGATATTACCGATAATGATGGATTATCAAGTAGCGATACCGATAAATTACCGATAAACGAGAATACAATCAATGTATATACCGATATTTTGGTATTCGTACAGAATAATCCTCACGTAAGTACAGCAACTATAGCCGAAGCTATTGCTAAAGGTAAAGAGGCAGCTAAAAAATATATTAAAGGTTTAGTTGACATCAATATGCTAACTCCAGAAGGAGCAAATAAGAATAGAACATATAGTATAAAGAAATAATTAGTCTCATATCTATGATAGTAAAACTGAACGAAACAGCATTTGAGAAGCATATTGCAGAGTACTTGTCGCAGAGTCCTCTGTATGTTCAGCGTTCTCCAAAGGATTTCGACATCGAACGTCTTGTTGACCCACAGATGTTCTGTGACTTCCTGAAGGCACAGACAGATGCATGGCGCAGACTTGTGAAGAACTTCGGCAACGAGTCAGATGCCCTCGAAGCCGCTATCAATGAATATAACCGCCAGTTGCGACGTGGCGGCTCGTACCTCAAACTGCTCCGAGAAGGCTTCACCCTTCAAGGCATCAGCATCAAGATACTCCAGTTCAAGCCAGATATGAATCTGGGGGATGACAATCAGCGACTCTACGAGGCAAACCGCTTTGCCGTGGTTCGTCAGATGCATTACTCTACAGCAGCTGCCGACAAGGGTAATGAACTTGACCTCACCATCCTTGTTAACGGCTTCCCACTCATGACCTTCGAATTGAAGAACGAAGGCACAGGTCAGAACGTAGCAAATGGTATGCATCAGTATTGTGTTGACCGTGACAAGACCAACAAGATGCTCCGTACATGTCTCGTTCACTTTGCCATGGACACTAACAGAGTGATGATGACCACAAAGTTGAATGGCGAAGAGACATACTTCTTGCCTTTCAATAAAGAAACAGAGAACCCTGTTGTTGAAGGTGACTATGCTACCTGCTACATGTGGAAGGAGATTCTTCAGGCAGACTCACTCCTGAACATCATCCAGCACTTCATCAAGCAGTATCATGATAAGCCAGCCGCACCTTGGAAGACTATTTTCCCTCGCTACCATCAGTTGCGTTGCGTTCGCAATATCATCAACGACCTGAAGGAAAAGGGAGTTGGCACAAACTACCTTGTTCAGCATTCAGCAGGTTCCGGCAAGACCAACTCAATGGCTTGGCTTGCTCACCAGTTGGCTAACCTCCAGAATGCAGACAACACTCCTGTGTTCGACTCTGTAATCATGGTTACTGACCGCATCGTGCTCGACCGCAACATTGCAGACGCTATCAAGGCTTTTGAGACCGTTAGCGGAACAGTCAAGGACATCCGTCATGGTTCAAAGAATCTTGCTAAAGCACTTGAAGAAGGCGGAAAGATAATAGTCAGCACTGTTCAGAAGTTTTCTTTTGCCCAAGAACACCTGTCAAAACTTGCTGGTCATCACTTTGCGGTAATCATTGACGAGGCGCACTCGGCAATGGGTAACGAAGCAGCAAAGGACATCCGTGTAACTTTGAGTACAGATGATCAGTTGAAATCGGTTGTAGAAGATGCAGACCCAGAGATTCACAACGATGTTGACCGCATGTATTCAGAAATGCAGGCGGCTCGCAGAATGATGAAGCATATTTCATACTTCGCATTCACCGCTACACCAAAGGAGCGTACATTTGCTTTGTTTGGTACGAAGGATGGCAACAAGACTAAGGCTTTCGACATCTATGAGATGAAGCAAGCCATCGAAGAAGGTTTTATCAAAGACGTATTGCTCAACTACACCACCTTCCAGACAATGTTTGAGTTGATAGGTAGTGTGCCAGAAGCAGAGAAAGAACTCTTCGAGAAGACAGGTGCTTTGCGTGTAGCTATGCAGTATGTAAACCAGAATCCATACGCCATCAACTATAAGGCAGATATGATTCTGACCTACTTCATGCAGAACACTCTCCACAAGATGCAGAATCAGGCAAAGGCAATGGTTGTGACAAGCAGCCGTGCTGATGCTGTACGCTATAAGAAGGCTCTCGACAAGATTATCCACGAGAAATACAACGATCGTATCAAGACGCTTGTTGCATTCAGTGGCATGGTAGAACTCGATGGTCATCAGTACACCGAGGAGAACATGAATGGCTACGGCATCAAGGATAACGGCATCAAGGTTAAGTTTGAGGAGCCAGAAGAGAAGCTACTCATCGTAGCCGAGAAGTTCCAGACAGGTTTCGACCAGCCATTGCTCCACACAATGTTTGTTGACAAGACATTGGGCGGCATCCAGTGCGTACAGACTCTGAGCCGACTGAACCGTTGTCATCCAGACAAGGAGGACACAATGGTCTTTGACTTTGTGAACACATTCGATAGTGTGAAGAAGGCTTTCGAGCCATATTATCAGACAACATACTTGGATGGTAAGATTGACACCCAGAAGCTTTATGACTTCAAGGCAGACATCGATGACTATGGCTGCTTCACTCCAGAACAGGTAGAGGAAGTTGCCAGAGTAATGGCTGACCCTAACGTAGAACCTGCTGTATTGTCGCCAATGATGCGTAAAATCGTTGATGACAAGGTGAAGGACTATAGCGAAGAGGAACAGGGCAAGTACCGCAAACTGGTAAACCGCTACATCCGTCAATATGGTTTCATCGCACAGATTATGTGCTTCCTTGACCCTGAGTTGGAGAAGTACTATGTGTTCCTGAAGTTGTTGTACAAGTTCTTGCCTTACACCAAGGAAACTTTGCCACTTGATTTGCTGAACAAGATAGACCTGAGCAAGTTCCGTGTACAGATGCGTGAGACTGGTGCCATCACACTCGAAGAGGCAGATGGCATAATCAAACCTACTCAGCCTGGTTCGCCAACAGAAGGTGGAGATCCAGAGATGATTACTTTGAAGGACTTGCTGAGTGGTATCAATGAGCCATACGCTGGCTTCCTTGATGAAAATGACAAGCTGCTCACTCACCTCATTGAACTGTTGAAGCAGGATCCAGAAGTTGTACAGGCATTCTCTGCCCACAACACAATGGACATGATTATGGAAACGCTGAAGACCCGTTTCAATGCAAAGGCATTTGACGAGATTGGTAAGTACATGAATCTGCTGAACACTATGGAGAATGATCAGATGTTCACCAACCAGTTCTTTGAGATGACCATGCAGATGATGTCTGAATACATTGGTAAGAGTAAGATGCCTGAGTACAATGCAAATCTGCTGATTCAGCTCTTGGTAGATAAGTTCACAGACAAGTTTGAGCATCTTTGCAATGTCTATGATGTTGACATGGCAGAAGTCGTTCAGATGATGATTATGGCGATGACCGCAGCAAACAGTCCTCGTATGGCAGGTTTGCAGAAGTTGCCAATCTATATGAATCACATCTACAGAGGCGATTTGCTTGATGTTCAGACACAGATGTACTATGGACACCTGCTGACAAAGTATGAAGCATACTTGCGCCAGTTGTACAAGTTCCGCAAGGGTGACGATGTGCCAAAGCCAATCAAGGGCGTTGACAAAGCAACAGACGGATTGAAGTGGGTAATCTCATTCTTCCGTGACCTTGATTCTTTGTATTACACTCATGATGGAAATCTCCGTGAATTCAAGAATATCTACTACAAGTTGTTCAGCGACAAGTATGACAACACTCGCAACGAGGTTTCACATGCTGCTCCAGAAGTGCCAGTAGATCAATTGCCAGAGTACATTGACTCAATCGTTTCTATGTACATCTACGCAATGGTTATTTCACTGAAGGAGATTAACCGAATGCTTGATAATCACATGACTCACACAGTCAAGCCATACCAAATTCCTGAAGAAGAAACTGGTTACAGCATGGCTGCAGAGCCTGGTTTTGACGAATAATTGAAGAAAAATTAAAATTATTTTTTCGAGCGCAGGAAGGTTGCACAGGTCATGTGTACTTTGCACTCGAATTTAGACAATAACACAATTAGTCTTCTTTATGCTTAAAGTCAATCAATTCTACTGGAACTTGTACAAGAACTCTCCTGAAGGTCAGGAGTCTATTCGTTTGTTTCGTAACGCAACGAGTAAAGAAACATCCTATGATGATTTCATTGACTTGTTGTACACCTACAATCGTGACAATTTCCTTAATGTTGATAGACAATGGGAAAAGGATGGACTAGAATATGCAGATAGAATACTCTGCAACAACTCGCTGTATGCGGAGAAGGAATCATTGAACTATTCTGACATGGAGTCAATAATTGATGACTTGTCAAAGGCTAATGGTTACAGGGATGTCATTGGCTCGATGGTTCACATTTCAATGTTCATGTATAACCGCCAGCCAGAGAACTACATCCCTTATCTGTTTGCTGGTCAGTTTAAGTATCTTCTTCAAATACTTGAAGATTATGATATTGAAATCGATCCAATTCCGGGCAAAGGAAGCTTTGAAGGCAGATGCAAGTACTATATAAATATATGTAAAGCTTTGCACTCGTTCAAAGAACTTAATGGCATGACAGGTGCGGAACTATGTGCTTTCCTTTATGACATGGAACGCAAGGCTTATGACTCAAAGTATTCTGCTGACTCACACCCCTTCCCTAAGGTATGGATGATTAGCGGAACTAAGAAAACAGAGGAAGAAGCCAATAATAAAATCCTTGGATGGCAATGTAATGTAAACACTCGAAAGGGTGACATTCTTATATTCTATGAGAATGGCGGTACATGGTACAAGCAAAACAATAGTAGCATTACAGGTATATGGACAGCTCTGACCGATGGTGATAGCGACCCATTAAGCTATTATTATGGCTCTGCAATGATTGGTAATGAGTTAAAGGTAAAGCCAATTCCGTTCAAGGTAATCAGTAAAGATGAACGGTTGTGCAAACTGCCAAGATGTGGTGCTCATTTCCTTGGACTCCATGGTGACCCAGTAGATACGAAAAGATATGAAGACCTTTTGGCATTTATCTCTGAATGGGATCCTTCGTTTGACCAAAACAAATTGCCCAAATTACACAAGCCTTTCAAACTGAAGGTTGCTTTTGAAGACAGGGGTGATATAAAACCTGAAAAATGGGTAGAGGAATATTTAATCAAGGAACTCCTAACCCAGATGAAATTGTCTGAAGGAATTGACTATCTACGTCAAGTACACCTTCAAATGGGCAGGCTAAAAGTTGAGAACGAGAAGGTTCAAGACGGCAAAACAGACTTTTCATTATTCCCATTCGGAAACCGCATGAAGTCGGCAGATGTGCTAATTGAAGCAAAAGCACCGGGCGAAATGGATGGTCAAGACATAGAAAAGACATTCTGGCAAGCAGAGTCCTATGCCAGTCGCCAATACGCAAGGTTAATCATTCTTGCAGATGGTGATAAAGTCCTTCTTTATCCTCGCAATAAAGATGGTGTCTTTGCGTTCTCTAATACTCCTGAAGAGTACGCATGGGATAAAATCTTTAATGACATTGACACTTTCAACAAATTAAGGGACACAATTCTCAGTTATAAAAAACACGGAAGGAAATAGTTACCATGGATAGAAACGAATTCGATACAGCAGCAAAAGCGTTCGACTATTCGACACGAGCAGCTGATTTACATGCCTCTCTCATCCTAAGAGATGAGTTCGTGAAGCACTTCAATACCGATTTCATAAAGACTATGAAATTGGATGACTACTGTATAGGTAGTGGACGAAAGAATATCACTTGCTTCTGCTATGCTATCGAGCAAAGCTTCAGAGACCTTGGTGTCATCCTCGGTGCTACGGCAAAGAAATTTGGTATCTATTATTCTCCAAAAGAAGGTACCTATGAATATACGCCAAAGTTCGGAGATTCGAAGACCAAAGCATTCAACGCAGTCAAAAGAAACCTTGTAAGTCTTATAGAGGCTGGCGAAAGAGAAGATATAGATAAGATTGTGAAAAACATCTTTTCTCCTATGGTAAAGGGCAAAATCCTTTCTATCTATTATCCAGACAGGTATCTCAACATCTTCTCAGACGAGCACTTAGACCATTTCTTGGATAAATTGGGTGTCGGTAGTGAAGAACTATATGCAGGTGACTCTGTTTACAAGAGGGAAGCAATAGTTGACTTCAAGAATGCTGATCCATTCCTTGCTACATGGGAGATGGACAAGTTCTCATCCTTTCTATATGAAATTTTCCCTTTAGGTGATGATAGTCGTAGTGGACTAATCTCTGATTCTGATTATTTCATGACCGTTGGTGAGAAGTACGTTAAGGTTGAGCGAAAGCATAAACAGATGCAAAATGCATTGTTCCAACTGCTTAGTGATGAGTACAAGAATCTAAAGATGGAGGAAGCTCCAGACTTTACTTCAAAGGACAAGGTTGACATCATGGGTAAGCATGTGGAATCTGGCGAAAAGCATTACTTTGAAGTCAAGACGTTCAATGCAAAGCAAAGTATAAGAGAAGCATTAGGACAGATTCTTGAATACGCTCATTACCCACAGAAGAACAATGCAGACAAACTGTTTATTGTAGGCTTAGGAAAGCCGACAACAAAAGATAAAGAATACATGGATTTTCTGCGTCAAGCCTATAACTTGCCAGTTTGGTATAGATGGTATGATGAGAAAAAAGACATCCTTTCAGACGTATATTAACATTAACACCTTATAATAACATGGATCTTTCAAAATTCACAAGCGCGGATCAGTTGAGAGGAGCCATTACCGGTTTTGAATCAATCGGAATGCCAGTACCTCAAGAAATGCGTGACCGCCTGGCTGAACTCGAAGTAATCGAGGCACAGCAAAAGAGAGAGGAAGAGGCACGAATTGCAGCACTGCAGAATGCTTCAAGTGATGACGACTTTGTAGATAGCAATACTCCTATCTATGACACATTGGTCAAGAAGGCTAAGTTTAAGCCAGGACCAGAAAAGAAGAAGTGCATATTCGACTCTGTAAACTATCTGATGGAAGAAGGTGACGATGCAACTCAGCCAGGACTCCTTCTCGGTCGCATCCAGTGTGGTAAGACTGACACCTTCGTAAAGATTATGGCTCTTGCCTTTGACAAGGGTATTGACGTTTGTGTTGTATTTACAAAGGGAACAAATGCTCTTGCTGACCAGACCGTATCTCGTATGAAGGATGACTTCGAGCCATTTGAGTGGACAGACAAGATTACACGCAGACCTATTGTATCTATCTTTGATATAATGGAAATCAAGGACAATGGTCTTACAAAGGCAGAAGTTAACCGTCAGAAGATTATTATCATCTGTAAGAAGGAAGATGACAACTTAAAGCATCTTATCCGTCTTTTTGAGGAGAAGCAGCCTTTGTTAAAGGATAAGAATGTCCTCATCGTTGATGACGAGGCAGACTTTGCAAGCTGGAACTATATGAAGCGTCATGGTGAGATTAGCCTTGCGGTCATCACAAAGCTTATCAACCAGTTCGTTCATACACCTAAGTTCTGTCGCTACCTTCAGGTAACAGCAACTCCATACTCATTGTATTTGCAGCCTGACCAGTCTATCGAGATTGAAGAGGATGGTTATGTTCGCCCTATGAAGCCACGCTTCACTACAATTGTACCAACTCACGATGCGTATGTTGGAGGTGATCATTACTTCATCAAGTCACAAGATGAAGAGTCTATGTACAGCTATTTGTTCCATCCAATCAGCGATGATTGTATGAGAGTGATGAAGAACAAGAATAACGTATATCTGAGAAACATGCTGACCTCAGATAAGATTTACGACTTCCGTCACGCTATTCTCAGTTACCTGATGGCAACAGTTATCCGTAAGATTCAGGAGATTGACGCTTATATAGAGAAGCACCCAGATGAGAATCTGTCAAAGGATGATGTAATGTTCGAAGGTGCATACAAATCAAGCTGCCTTATCCACCTTCAGGTATCACAGGATAAGCAGGTATGGCAGGAAACTCTTATCCTTGACCTCGTTCAGAAGATCAAGGAGGCATATTGCTCAGGCGAAACAGAGTATTTCGATGCGTTGTTTGATGCAATCTATCAGGATTTCATGGACAGTAACACTGCTGCTCGTGAATATGACAAGCTGATTACTGCTAAGATGCCAAGCATCGTAGAGGTAAGAAAGGCATTGGTAGAGGCATTGGATTCTATTGAGCCAAATGAGATTGTACATGTAGTCAACTCTGACCGTGGTGTCAAGGAACTCCTTGATAAGAAGAATGGTCAGTTGAAACTCACAAGCCTGTTCAATATCTTTATTGGCGGTAGCATCCTTGACCGTGGTATTACCATCAACAACATGTTGAGCTTCTTCTATGGACGTACAACGTCTTCTTATCAGCAAGACACCGTCCTTCAGCACATGCGTCAGTATGGTAGCCGTTCAAAAGAAGATATGGCAGTGACACGTCTGCACACAACATACGACCTCTACGATATTCTTGAACTCATGAACGCTATGGATAACCAGCTTCGTGATTGGCTTATCAATGAAGGCAACAATGATCCTGATATGAAAGCTGTATTCGTGGGCTTGGCTCCTGGTACAAAGATTCAGCCATGTTCAAAGGGTAAGATTGTCGTATCTGACACGGTTACAATCACTCCTGGTACTCGTCTCACAACTTCTGGATTCCAGACAGGTCCTAAATCAACCATCAGCAAGATTGTAGATTTGATTGATGCACAGTTGAAGGCTCTGCCTAACTATAAGGAAGATGAGTTCTTCGAAGTTGACAAGTGGCTTATCTACGAAATCTTGGACGAGATTCGCTCAACATACGTCTATGACGAGAAGCCTGGTCAGAAATGGGGCAATTATGGCTTCGATTGGAATACAGATGACATGAAGGGCTTACTCGAATACTGTACAGGCAGCAACAGCGACACCGTTATGTGTATGGTTAGAACAGGAATGGACATGAGTCGTGTTCGCTCAAACGGTCGCTTCGTAGATGCTCCTGAAACTGGTAAAACTGATGGTGAGAAGGCACGTGCAGCAGCTACCGAAAAACCTGCAATCATGCTCTTCAGAGAGAATGGTTCTGAGGAAAAGGGCTGGCGTGGTACTCCATTCTACTGGCCAGTTGCATACGCTTCTATGAACATTGATCCTGTAGTGTTCACAGCTGGCGCTTATGTTCCAGAATATAATGTTGCAGACATTGACCTGTCACAGTTCTTGGATGGAGCACAGAATGCAGAGGTTCTTCGTGTTCAGTGCCGTAAAGAAGACTTTGACGCTATTGAGAGCGGTGAAGGAAACGAGTTGCTTCGTGCCATTACGGATGCTACAGCAAACAAGTACCTTGTTCCAACCTTGACAGGACGCTCATTCGAGATCGACCCTGAAGCTATTTCTGATGAGTCTGAACTCTCTGCCGGAATCCATACTTATAATGATGGTAAGTTCCCATTCCTTGTACATCAGTATGACTACCTTCTCCTTTGGTGTAAGGGCAAGGGATGCTACAGATATATGCTTGCACAGGTTGACCCCGTTAATCCTTATGTTATTCAGCCAGCAGAGGAAGATACAACAGACGATGATTTGCTTGTATTCCCAGATGGTGATGAAATTGAGGTTACATACAACAATTTCGTCATCTGGACTATTACTTATAAGGTTAAGAAGGTTAAGGTAATTGAGTTCGAGGCAAAGCCAAGAAAGAAGAACTAAATGAAGGCAACTATTCCATACATAGAGAAAAAGTTTGAGGAGTTTAATCAGCAGATGTTTGCTGGAAGACTCCCCAAACTTCCTATCGAACTAAGCGATGCTAAGACATTTCTTGGTGTATGTGTTTACAAAAAACGCAAACTTGATAACGGCAAAGAGGAAAAGTATGATTTCCGACTTCGTATCAATACTCGAATAGACTTGCCAGAGCAGGAAGTTGAAGATACCATCATCCACGAAATGATTCATTACTTCATCGGTGTGAATCAGATGGAAGATACAAGTTCGCATGGTCCTTTGTTCCTTCACATGATGAATACTATCAATGAGAAGTTTGGCAGACATCTGACTGTCTCACACAAGGGAACCAAAGAACAGAACGAGCAAGCCATTGACACGAAACCTCACTGGCATGTAATAGCAACCGTTCGTTTCAGCAATGGCAAGTTCGGTATTAAGGTCATTCCTCGTGTCCTGCCTCGAATACTCAACTATTATAATAAGATGAGTGAGAGCAAGGATGTAAAGTCAATAGAACTCTATATGTCGAATAATCCATATTTCAACAGGTTCCCTAACTCAGGTGCTCTGAATGCCCACTATGCAGATGAGGACGAAATCAAAGAGCAACTGAAGGATGCTGAAAAGATGGAATGTGACGGAAAAAACATAAAAAGGTCTCGAAAATAGCTTGAAAATCGATAAAAAGTGGGCAAAATTCAAAAAAATGCCCACTTTTTTTAATTTTATTTTTTGCGTGCAGAAACACTGCACAGGTCGTATATACCTTTGCAGCGTGAATCAAGAGAAACACTCCTGATATAAACTTAATACTGTACGACTATGACTATTTGCAAGATCTATGAAATGAGCTGCTTCGTTGTTAACGCTGAAAAGAATAATGACTTCGAGCATGTACTTTCCATCCTGATGGTTCCGGTGAAGGGATTCGATGAGACAACCAATACCTACACCATCCATGTGACATATAAACTGATGTCGTATATCCAGCGTGAATGTCGCTTTCGTGATGTAACTATTCTATCAAAGAAGATGAGTGTAATCAATAATGAAGAGTACAAAGCATTCAAAGCAGAACAAAAGGGAAAGTAGAATCATTAGATATACAAGTAGATAACCATATTGTCAAACCATAAATACCTATATATTATGAAGGAACTTATCTGTCCAAACTGCCACAAGGCATTCACAGTTGATGAAGCAGACTACGCTTCTATCGTTAACCAGGTTAAGAACGCTGAGTTCAATGCAGAGGTTGACCGTCGCATTGCAGAATTGCATGACCGCCACAAAGCAGAAGAGCAACTGGCTGCTGCTAAGGCAGAGAAGGCATACCAGACAGAGTTGAGCAAGAAGGACATTGCCATTACTCAGAAGGAAGCTGAGATTGCGAAACTCAAAAGTGAACTCGGCTCTGTAGAAGAGAAGAAGGCAACAGAGTTGACTCTTGCACTCGCTGACAAGGATAAGGAGATTGCCAAGCTTCAGTCTGCTATCAGCGAGTCTGACAGCAAGATGAAGATTGCCGTGATGGAAGAACAGCGCAAGGCGCAGGAGAACATCCAAGGTAAGGAGGCTGAGATTGCTCAGTTGAAGGCAAATGCAGAACTGAGTAAACAGGCAGCTGCTATCCATGAGAACACTATCAAGGAGCAGTATGAACTTAAACTGAAAACTGCCCAGGAACAGGTTGACTACTACAAGGATTTGAAAACTCGTATGTCAACCAAGATGATTGGTGAGACTCTGGAGATCCATTGCTCTACCCAGTTCAACCAGACTATGCGCACGATGATGCCTAACGCATACTTCGAGAAGGACAATGATGCATCTGGCGGTAGCAAGGGTGACTTCATCTTCCGTGACTTCGCTCCTGATGGCACAGAATACGTGTCTATCATGTTTGAGATGAAGAACGAGGCTGATGAGACAGCAACCAAGCACAAGAACGAGGACTTCTTCAAGAAACTGGATGCTGACCGCAGGGCTAAAGGTTGTGAGTTTGCTGTACTCGTGTCACTTCTGGAGCCTGAGAACGAACTCTACAACGGTGGTATTGTGGATGTTTCGTACAAGTATGACAAGATGTATGTCATTCTCCCTCAGTTCTTCTTGCCTATTATCTCCCTCTTGGTACAGACTTCGAAAAAGAGTCTGGAGTATAAGCAGCAGCTTGCGATTGCACAGAGCCAGTCAATCGATGTAACCAACTTTGAGAATCAGTTACTTGATTTTCAGGATAAGTTCGGCAAGAACTATCGCCTTGCAAGCGAGAAGTTCAAGACAGCCATCGATGAGATCGACAAGTCTATCCAGCACCTTCAGAAAATCAAGGATGCACTCATCGGTTCTGAGAATAATCTACGTCTTGCTAACGACAAGGCAGAGGCTCTTACCATCAAGAAGCTTACTCGTAACAATCCTACGATGAAGGCTAAATTTGATGAAGCCAGAGAGGTTCAGCATGTAGAAATCAGTGGTGAGGAGTAGTTTTTTACTCCTTGTACCACGATTTGAGACAATGCCAGGTTAATTTTGCAACAAATATTGGGCTAAAAAGGCGTAGCCGTGCAAGCTGGGAGAACAGTGAACTGAATTGACAGCTACTAAGGCAACGAGCAATTGTTGTTAGGCGCGAAGGTACACACTAAGTACAAATCTCTAATGGTGTGTGAAGCACCCGTTGGCA
>JAZLEX010000045.1:0-3051 GCA_045615485.1 Prevotella sp. | reverse complement strand
AGTTCGTTGAAGTCTGTGACCTTGAAGAATTCCTTGTCCTGGCATTTATAAACCATCCCTGGGTATTGGTCGAGGATATGATAGTGGTGTGTACTGATTACCACAGCCGTTCCCTTCTTGCTGATGTCCTGGAAAAGTTGCAATATGCCTTCTTCCGACTCTGGATCGAGATGTCCAGTTGGCTCATCTGCAAGTATAATCTTAGGATTATTGAGCATAGCTCTTGCTATGGAAATACGCTGTTTCTGTCCACCCGAAAGCATATAAGGCATTTTGTTTATGCTATCAAGCATATCGACCTCTGTCAGCGCTGCAACAATTCTGTCTTCTATTTCGCTGCTGTTTTTCCAGCCTGTTGCTTCAAGCACAAAACGCAGGTTGTTGCCTATGCTGCGGTCTTCAAGCAATTTGAAATCCTGGAAAATGATTCCCATCTGGCGGCGCAAATTCGGAATATTACGAAATTTCAGTTTGTGCATATCTTCACCGAGTACCTCACACGGACCAGAATCATCCTTTATATCCAATTCGGCATAAATGGTTTTGAGCAACGAACTTTTGCCCTCGCCTACCTTGCCAATTATATAAATAAGATCGCCTTCGCTGACTTCAAAGTTGACATTTCTAAGCACTAAGTGTTCATCTTGATAGACAAACGCATTTTTATAACTCACTAACATACTATCTTACATTTAGCATTTCAATATTATTGATGTGGCTCCGATTGTGAAAACCGTACCATCTTCAATAACTCTGCGTTCACGGTCGCCAAGTATTTCGTTATCAATGAATGTACCCGTGTTGCTGGGACCGTCGCGGAGTACGTATTTTAGTTTTCCGTTTTTATCATGACTTACATTGATTACACAGTGGCTGAAATCAATGCTTGGGTCATTTGTCTCGATAGGAGTAGATATTCCGCTGGTTTTATGATAACGTCCAATGACATTGTCACCCATATTGAGTCTGATTTCCTGTTTGTAGTGGAACACGTTTTCAATGACTACTATGCTACCAACTTTTTCAGCCTGGCAATCCGACGTGTCATCAGCGGTCTTTTTAGGCTTCAAGCGTATTGCAAACTCCTTTCCGCAGTCAGGACACTGGAACACCAATTTCTGACCCGCCTCGTAACGAGTCTCATCAAAACTGATGTAATTATCGCATTTTGGACATCTGACTTTTTTCATTTCGGTGCAAAGGTAAGAAAAAACTCCGTTTTTTTAATTGACAATTGATAATTGATAATTGATAATTAATGATATTTGATAAAAAAGGTTAAAAATCCTCACCTCCCACCTCTCACCTCTCACCTTTTTTATTACCTTTGCGCAACTATTAGACTTAGGAATTATCAAAGTGATGAAATGATAAAACAAATTTTCAGTTCTCTGCTCATCTTGCTTCTGATATCCTGTGGCGATGCCCAAGAAAACAAGGAAGCCAAACAGCTTTTTCAAGGAATCTGGTTGAATGCTGATTCTGGCGAGCGGTCGCTGTTTGTAAAAAACGACACCATCTATTTTCCCGACTCGCTGAATGTTCCTATGTATTTCCGCATTGTTGACGATAGTCTCGAACTTCATGGAGCTGGAATTGATAAATACGGCATTAGAAAGCAGTCATCACACATTTTCTGGTTTACCAACCTGAATGGGGAACTTATCAAACTCCGCAAATACGACACTCCTACAGACACGACAATATTTGCATATAAAGGCATCAAGCCTGTAACATCCGAAACCATCGTACAGGATTCAACAGTCAGTTGCCAAGGTAAGAACTACCACTACTACACATTTCTGCAATCCACTGACAACAAAGTCCTCAAGCAGACCTACACTTCTGAAGGGATTCAGGTTGACAACATTTATTACGACAATAAAATCCGTCTTGTGATAAAAAGTGATGATAAAGTGATATTTGATAAAGACATTGTCAAAAAGGAACTTTCACAAAAAATTCCCATATCATTTCTTTCACAAGCCGTACTCACAGGACTGCGCTTCGACAAGCCTTGCAAGCAAGGGTTGAGCTTCAATGCCTCACTCACTATTCCCGACGAGCAAATGTCGTATTCAGCAGAAATCATCATTACACCCGAAGGCAATTATTTAGTAGAGAACGATAAATGAGTATGACCATCATCATAGTAGTATTGTTGCTGTTAGGCTATGTGGCAATTGCAACCTCCAATTTCACAAATGTGAACAAGGCTGCTGTTGCTATGTTTCTTGCTGTTGTGTTCTGGATTCTTTACATCAGTTTCGGCTATGGATTCGTCTATCATGAGCACACTCGGGAATACCTGCTCTACTTAATGGGTGAAGCCCACACTTCAGAAAACGTAAAACTGTTTATTGCACAGAATATCTTCTTGAAGTATGTTGGGAAAGCGGCTGAAATAGTGCTGTTCCTGCTTGCCACTATGGGCATCATGGAAATATTGGAAACCAACGGATGCTTCGATTTTCTCAAAAATTTCCTCCGTACACGCAATAGTAAGGTAATGCTATGGCTAATGGTGCTTATTACCTTCCTTCTTTCAGCAAATATCGAAAGTGTTACTGTGACTACGATGATGCTCGTACTGATGCACAAATTACTGGCAAAACGCTATGAACGCATGATTTTTGGCTGCGCTATCATGCTGGCAGCCAATTGCGGTGGTTGCCTTACGGTTATCGGCGACCCTATCGGACTTGCCTTATGGAGCGGCGAAGCTGTTACCGCTTCCAACTATACTTTCTCTTTGCTCGTACCTGTGCTTATTGCTTGCGGACTGCCGATTCTACTCCTGAGCCGCAAACTACCCGACAGACTTGAACTACAATGGGTAGCAGCACCTTATCGTGGTGATGACACCCGTATGGGCATAAAGCAGCGTGTCATCATGGGACTGGTTGCATTGGCGGGACTATGGTTCATACCATCATTCCACAACATCACAAAACTTAGTCCGTTCCTTGGTGCATTGTGCGTACTGGCAGTCTTGTGGGTGATGAACGAAATCTACAACCGCAAACTGATACAGTCCGACCGTATGCTCCA
>JAZLEX010000044.1:0-13493 GCA_045615485.1 Prevotella sp. | reverse complement strand
TTATCGTATCTCTAATCTCAATATTTTCATCAGATGTTTCTTGCCATTAAAAAGAGTTTCGTCAATGACGGTTTCGCCAGTCGGCACAAAGCCACATTTTTCCATCACCCTGCCAGAAGCTGGGTTATCAACATAATGGCTGCTGATGAGTGAGGCGTAGTTGGTTTTCTTGCGGATATGTTCTATCATCAATTGCAGGGCTTCGGTGCAGATGCCTTTGTTCCAATAAGGCTTACCTATCCAATAGCCTACAAGCGGCTCGCTTTCACGAGCAGGGAGATTTAGCGGACAGTCTGGCATATAGCCCATTGCACCAATGGCTTCATTCGTTTCCTTGAGAACGATAGCCCACATGGTATCATTGTGGAAAACTGTTCGGATAATATCTAAACTTTCTTCTACCGACTGATGAGGCTGCCAACCAGCACGTTCTCCTATGATAGGTTCGCGGGCATATTTGTATAAAGCCTCAGCATCTGAATCTTGCCAAGGGCGAAGAAAAATTCTATAATTTTCCATTTTGTTTTGCGTTATCGTTTTGAGCTTGCCCTGAGCCTGTCGAAGGGTTTTCGTTTTCGTTGTATCCTACATTCTTTCTTTGGCTGCCTGACCTGCTCCTGTACCTTTGTACTTGCTCTTGGCACTATTGAAACGGTAAGCCACGCGCAGCACCACTCCAGGATTTCGGCTATCGTTGTTTTGATTGATGAAATAGCTTCCGAAATCACTTTCTGCATACCAAATACGCTTGTTAAGAATGTCGTTCCAGGAGAGTGTGAATGTTAGCGCGTTATCTTTCAGGAATGATTTCTGTGCAGACACGCTAAGTTCATGTATTGGCTTGGTAACATTGACGGTGATATGGCTGAACTTGCTCATAAACTGATAGTTGAGTTCAACTTGCCAATTGTGCTTGAAACGGAAGGCATTATTGGTTTGCACATAGTACATTGGTTTGTTGCGTTCCACAACACGTGCGCCTGTTGGTTCCAACTGGTCGATTACATCCAATTTCAGATATGGCTTTTCAACACCTATTGTATAGTATGGATTCCAAATGCCTATTTTTGGAGAGGCACTAATAAACGCACTCAGTTTACGATAAGGATTATCAAGGTTGATGTATTTAATCAGCACAGTTCCATTATCATCGAAAGGTGTAGCCCATTGGGTGATGTGGTTGTCCTCTGTTTCATAGTTTGCGCTGAAATTGAGCCATTTCCAGTTTGCCTGTAATGAAATGGTGCGCTGTTTCTCGCTCAGAAGTTTTGGGTCGCCAGTCTGATAGGTATAACGGTTGTCGTACTGTATTTCGTTTGAGAGATAATGCAACGATGGGCGGCGTGTTTTGCCTGTGTAGCTCAACGAAAGTCCTACACCACAGAACTTAGTAGAGAAATTTATGGAAGGGAACCAATCGTCGAGATGGCGCGTAAGGTCGTTGGACGGCTTTTTATAGTCGTAATAGTTGAAATCAACATGCTCATAGCGCAATCCAGCGGTCAGTTGGCCGAAAGGCAACGTGAAACCATATTGCAGAAAGCCAGCAATGGTGTTTTCCTTGTTTTCACCATCGGCAGCAGGGATTTCTGCTTTGTTGATGGAATATTGCTGATCGCCCCAAAGATAAGTTTCTTCCACTCCTCCTTGCAGCGAACCCTTCCATACAGGGTGAGTCAACACCAGTTTGGCAGCATACATGCTCGCTTTTGCTTTTGCTTCGGAATTATATGCAACTGGAGTCAACCAACTCGTTTCGTTGATGCTTGTTTTGCCAATATTCTTGGCTGTCATGAAATCGGTATTGAAATTAATGTTCAATTTGTTGATAGTGCCATCATAATATAGATTCCCCGTAAACTGATAACTTTCAGGGGTCTTTGTCTTGTTGACAGAATTCACATGGTCATCTATGTTACCATTGACAACGAAATCATTATCCATGATTATTTCCTGATCTCTAAATCCCTGATTGCTAAAATCGAGTTTTACGCCTAAAGAATGATTATTGTCGATTTGCCAGTTTGTACCGACAATTTGCTGGAAACCGCCCTGATGCACCTTTGCGGTAAGTGTTCCGTCCTGTATTTGTGTCAATGGCTGACCGTCTTTCAGCACTTTTGTTCCGCCATAGAGATCACTATTCTGATAACCGTGATTCATCCAATAAACCGTCTTTCCAAAGAAATCCCAGCCGCCAACACGATAGTTTATGTCAAGAACTGACCATGATGGATCAAAATCCTTACATGTGGTGTATTTCTTTGCCTGACTTGTCAGTGCAAAACTTAACCCTTCTCCTTGACGCTTGATAGTCTTAATACGTACAACACAACGCACGTCTCCTCCATATATTGCACCAGGATTACTCACGACATCAATGGATTTTATATCTTCAGACATAAGGTTGCGCAGTTCTGAAGCATCAACCATCTTCCGACCGTTTATATAATAAACAGGCGTACCTCTGCCCAAAACCTCAAGACTACCGTTTTTCACAATCATTCCAGGGACTTTGCTGAGCACATCATTGGCATTACCCGAATGTTCCAGCACCGACCCCGTTATGGTAGTAACCACAGCGTCGCCTTTGAGTGTTGTCTTAGGAAGTTGAGATTTTACCACCACCTCTTTAAGTACACGCGAATCTTCCTCCATTGTCAATATTCCTGCATCCGTTTCACCTCCAACAAGATGCAGTGGCAACAAAACATCTTTATATCCAATAAACGAAGCCTTCAGCGTATAGTCACCTGGCGAAGCTGTGATTACAAACAATCCTTCAGCATCAGCCATGGCGCTGGATACAATCACGCTATCGGATTGGAGAAGCACTATAGAAGCAAATCCCAAAGGAGTATTCTCTTTTTTGTCAATTGTTTTTCCTTTAACAATAATTTGTGCTGAGCACGTAGCAATTCCCGAAACAATCAGTAAAACTGCTAAAAATACCTTTTTTTTCATCAAATCTGCAATTAAAATTTTAAAAATTTGCTGCACGTTAGACGCAGCATGAAAGTTTTAACTACAAATTTGACGTGTAAAAAAGCAAATAAGTTGCAACAAAGTGTCAGTATTATGGTCTCGTGCCATCACGATGACACTGACTACTGACTCTGACTACTGACGCAAGGCTCATGTCTTAACTCCTCTAACTCCTCTAACTCCTTAACTTCTTAACTCCTTAACTTCTTAACTCCTTAACTTCTTGACTCCTTAACTTCTTAACTCCTTAACTCCTTAACTCCTGAGTTTAAACCGTAAATCTGTAAATCATAAATGGTATCCATGTTTGAGCATGTATTCGGCATTACGTTTTCGGATGGTTTTAGCTTTTTCGGCTTTCTGCTTGGTGATTTCTGCTGGTTTCTGCTGACTGGCTGGCAAAGCGTTCAAGTTCCATGTGATTGATGCATCCCACTTTTCCTTGCATTCAACAGGTTTGTTATAGTAGTAAATCCTTTCTGCTTGCCGATTTTCAGAATACAAGCCTGTGTCCCACATTCCATTGTGATTATCGTCTTCAAACGCTCTTAAATAATATTCCCCTGGTTTCAGGTAATAAAACTCTGCCAATCCGTCTTCAACCTTGGCTTTTCTCAAAGGTTTATCGGACTTATCTAAAAGTTCAACATAGACGCTGTCGGCTTTAGCACCATTTACCATAATGGTGAGCGAGGAATATTCGTCAGGATTACCTATTTTAATACCGATTTTTTGCGGATGTGTTACATTTCCATAGATATCAGAGAATGCTAATGTGTCAAATTCAAGTGAGTAAGTGGCACCATCACGCCATTCAGCTATTATTTCGTATTCCATAAGTTTGTTGGCTTTTCTGCGCATTTCAAAAGGCGCTCTGTACCATAGGGTATCCACTTCAATATACAGATGAACAGAGTCGCGGTTGAATGTTTGCAATGGTGTGGAAAAGATTATTTCAAAAATTCCGTCAGGTGCCAGTTTATTATTGCCAATTCTCATAGATAGTGGCTTTGGTGGCATTATGGAATCGTATGGCAATCCTTTTTTCTTAAGTTTGTTTTGGTCTTTCTCCCATTTTTCAAATTCCTGCTGAGCCAATTTCTGCCGTTTTTCATACGAGAGTTTTGGATGTAGTTCTAAAGTGTCGATTTGATTGACAAGCTGATGCAAGGTGTCGGTCATAAGATACTGCAACTCAATAATCAAGGTATCTTTATTGATGAGTGCCGTATCTTTGAGCCAATAGGTTATCGTATCTTTTTTGACGCTTGACTCTATTACAAACTTATCTTTCTCATCGAAATTCAATCCTCTTATTGTAGGTTCGGTTCCATCAGCATACGAAAAATACAAAGTGAATTTTTCTGGATCTTGCCGTTCTGCCTTAATCAGATGCCTGTCAGTTTGCTCTTCCGTAAATGATAGCAGCACAATATCGTCAGGTGTGAATTTCTGATAGCGTACTTGCTTTATGGAATCAATATGCAAAGAGTCGTGCCATAATGTATCTTGTCGTGTAGCCATTGCCGTACCAGGAGTAAATTTTTCATGAGTAAATGCTATGGCTTCGCCTTTCTGTGAGAACTTAAAATCCTGATCCATATCCTGCAGGGCATAGACACGATGTGGTCTTTGTGGTACACCTTTGATAATGAATCTGCCCCTACTGTCGGTGCGGGAAACACGTTGCATTGGCAAGGTTGTAAATGCACTGTCGGCAAGGTCGTCATATAATCCCACAAGAATACCTTTTACGGGCTCGAAATTACTTGCATCAAACACGTTGCCAGCTATTTCAAATGTATCTATTTTTTCACCAGTTGAAAAACTGTAAGTATAATTTCCAAGAGGATTCCCTTCACGAAAATCCACGATTGCATCGGAAAAATCTATCGTATATGTAGTGTTCGGTTTGAGGCTGTCTTTTAGTTCAACAATAATCTTTTTACCAGAACTTTTTATTTCAGGAGCTTCCAGTTGAGGCGGTGATACTACGACTTTTTCGGAAGCATTCTCAATGCTCACATATTCATCAAAAAGAATGGTAAATTTTTTAGTATCTACATTTGTACTTTTGTCCATTGGATAGGTGGCAACGATTTTTGGTGGTTCTTCATCGTACAAACCACCTTCAGGATTACCCATATTGGCACAAGAAACAGATATTGCCAGTAAAATAATTGACAATTGCCAATTGCCAATCAGCAATATAATGTTGTAAAATTTATTTCTTTTCATAAATGTGGAAAACATCACAATTTACGGTTTTACTGTTTAAACTCAGGAGTTAAGGAGTTAAGAAGTTAAGGAGTTAAGAAGTTAAGGAGTTAAGGAGTTAAGACATGAGCCTTGCGTCAGTGTCAGTAGTCTGTGTCAGCGTCAGCGCTTCGTTAGTATTTCTTCTATATAATTACGACTATTGCTCAATCGGGGCACTTTATGCTGTCCGCCGAGTTTGCCTTTGCTCTTAAGCCAGTCATTGAAGAGTCCGTTACGTGCCTTTATGATTTCCAAAGGCTGTAGGGTAATGTCCTTATATCGCTTTGCTTCGTAATCAGAGTTTATCTCTTGCAATTTATTATCCAATAGCGATGCAAATTGTTGCATATCTTCAGGCTCACGCACAAATTCTATCAGCCATTGATGACGGCATTTGGCATTGCCATCCATAAAAACAGGTGCTGCTGTGTATTCCAGAATTTCTGCCCCAGTCTGTTGGCAAGCATAGTCAAGACCTTTTTCCGCATTATCCTGTATAAGTTCTTCGCCAAATGCATTGATGAAATATTTTGTTCTACCAGAAATAAAGAATTTATATGGTTTCACCGATGTAAAAGTTACCGTATCACCTATAAGGTAACGCCACAATCCACAACTTGTAGAAATTACCATAGCATAGTTGACACCAGTCTTTACACCCCAGATAGGAACAATGGTTGGGTCGGCCTGACCAAATTCATCCATCGGTATGAATTCATAAAAACAATCATAGTCGAGCATCAGCAACATGGATGAATCATTTGGGTCGTTTTGCAAACCGAAAAATCCTTCACTTGCATTATATGTTTCCATATAGTGCATATTTGGAGAAGTAATCAGTTGCTTATACTGTTCTCTATAAGGAGTGAATGCCACTCCACCATGGAAGAAGCATTCAATATTAGGCCACACTTCTTCAAGATGAGTTTTTCCTGTGATTTCCATCACACGTGTAAGTACACTGAGCATCCACGATGGCACGCCGCTAATGTTTGTGACATTCTGCCCAATGGTTTCACGTGCTATTCTGTCGCGCTTGATTTCAAAGTCTGATAGCAAGGCAGTGCTTTTCTTTGGCACACGGACAAGATTGACCAAAGGATTGATGTTCTCAATGAGAATGGAACTTAAATCTCCAACAAGGCTGTCCTTTAAATTATAATTAGGTGAATGACTTCCACCGAGAATAAGACTTTTACCATCGAACAGGCGACTGCCAGGATTGTTTTTCAGATACATCACAACCGCATCGGTGCCGCCAGAATAATGCAGATGCTGCAAACCACGGCTGCTGACAGGAATAAACTTGCTCTTGTCATTGGTGGTACCCGAAGACTTGGCATACCATTTCACTTTCCCTGGCCACAGAACATCGCTTTCGCCATGACGCATACGGTCAATGTCACCTTTGACATCCTCATACGAGTTGACAGGAACATTCTTTACAAAATCATCGTATGAGTGAATGTCGGAAAATTTATGGCTTCGTCCGTATTCAGTATTTCGGGCAGTTGATACGAGAAATTGTAAAACTTTGCGCTGAAGTTCATCACCTTCTGCATCATGCTTGTCGAGTGCTTTCATTCTTGAAGCAAATACAAGCCGCGCTATGTTAGTTAATGTGGAAAACATTTACAGATTTACTATTTACTGATTTATGGTTATGTGGTTTTACGGTTTAAACTCAGAAGTTAAGGAGTTAAGAAGTTAAGGAGTTAAGACATGAGCCTTGCGTATTAAATTTAATCCACTTCGTGGCTTTTCTTCCTTGACTTTGTCTTCCTCTGTCACGACTCGGCATAATCAAAACAAGTTTTGCCTCTGCTCTCGCTACTCCATCAGTTGTGCTTCGCATCCTTTGGACTCGCGCTTCGCGTCTCGCGACCTTACTTCGGAACGTTGACTTTGTCTTCCTCTGTCACGACTCGGCATAATGAAAGCAAGCTTTCTTTCTGCTCTCGCTGCTCCATCGGTTCGCACCTCAGCAATTAAAGCAAGCTTCATTGCATTCGGTTTGTCGTCAGTTGTAAATGGCTATGCTGAAGTTTCTTCCATCCGATTGTCGCGTATTGTATAAATCTTATTTTTTAGACTATTCTCACGCAATATTCTATTGTATGCATCAGCGGAAGCTTTCTGCTGACTTTCTTTCTTTGAATATCCACTTCCAAATCCTGCATCGATGCTTTCCAGGACAACTTTGTACTTAAAAAATGGACTTCCTAATTCATCTTTAGACTCATGAACAAGAACATACTCAAATTTCACCTTATTTTTCTGTGCCCATTCTATGAGTTTACTTTTGAAATTCACTTCCTGAGCCGCCACATTATCAATATTGACAATCTTATTGAGTATGCGCTTCTTGATAAGTTTCATGCAGGCATGGTATCCTCTGTCAAGATAGACAGCTCCGATAAGAGCTTCAAAAGCATTTCCAGCCATATAACTGTTATGACTGTGACTATGTGAAATGTTTTTAATCAACTTATCAACACCCATTTCAACAGCAAGTTTGCCAAGTGTGCTACGCTGCACCAGTTTGCTGCGAGTATTGGTCAGAAAGCCTTCACGCTTATTTTGGAAATGGCGGAAGACGATATCTCCCACAACTGCACCAAGTATAGCATCTCCAAGAAATTCCAACCGTTCGTTGTTGAGAGGCTTACCTTTGTAGTTTTTAGCACCGACACTTCTATGCGTCAATGCAATTTTGTAGTATTCAATATTGTGAGGATAAAAACCTAAGATGTTATATAGAGCCGAAAAAAGCTCCCGATCTTTTCTGAAAGGGAGCCTTATGTAATCAATTATGTTAAACATATTTCTTAAATGCTACGCAGGCATTATGCCCACCAAACCCAAATGTATTGCTTATTGCAGCATGGATTTCACGTTTTTGCGCCTTGTTGAATGTGTAATTGAGGCCATAGTCAATTTCTTCATCTTCATCACCCTCAGCATGGTTTATTGTCGGTGGTACGATACCATCCTTGATTGCCAATACAGCAAACATTGCCTCCAATGCACCAGCCCCACCTAATAGGTGACCTGTCATTGACTTTGTAGAACTGATGTTCAACTTATAAGCACTTTCACCGAATACCTCCTTAATAGCCTTGATTTCGGCTATGTCGCCAAGTCCAGTACTTGTGCCATGAACGTTGATGTAGTCAATATCTTCTGGCCTCAATCCAGCATCATCTAATGCTTCCTGCATAACTCGCTTAGCCCCAAGTCCTTCTGGATGAGGAGCAGAGATGTGATGAGCATCCGCTGTCATTCCAGCCCCCACCATTTCGGCATAAATCTTAGCTCCGCGAGCCTTGGCATGTTCAAGTTCTTCAAGAACAAGAATTGCGCTACCCTCACCGAGCACAAAGCCATCTCTGCTTTTTGAGAATGGGCGTGAAGCTGTTTCAGGACTATCGTTTCTGGTTGACAATGCGTGCATTGAGTTAAATCCTCCGACAGTACATTCACAGATAGCAGCTTCTGCTCCACCACCCAACATGACGTCAGCTTTGCCCAAGCGGATAAGATTAAAAGCATCAGAAAGGGCATGTGATGATGAAGCGCATGCAGAAGATGTCGCATAATTAGGTCCTTGCAAACCATATTTTATGCTGATATTTCCTGCCGACATGCTTACGATAGTCTTAATGATAAAGAAAGGGTTGAACTTTGGTCCCTGTTCCTTACAAATATCGTAAGCCTGAACCTCATGTTGGAAATTAGTTACTCCACCAATTCCAGAACCGATAATTACACCTATCCGAGTCTTATCAGCAGATTCAAGATTAATGCCCGAATCTTTTATTGCTTCATCAGCAGCGGCTACTGCATATTGGCTATGGATATCCATGCTGCGAAGTTCTTTGCGATCAATGAGTGCTGAAACGTCAAAGTTTTTAACTTCGCAAGCAAATTGAGTCTTGAATAATGTTGGATCAAATTTTGTTATACGAGCGGCACCGCTTTGACCAGAAACAATATTGCTCCAAGTCGTCTTCGCATCATTTCCTAATGCAGAAACAGCACCAATTCCTGTAACAACAACTCTTTTTAGTTCCATTGTTTTACGGTTATGGGTTGTGGGTTATGGGTTGTGGGTTATGCATTCTAACTATAAACCTACAACCAAAAACCTACAACCATTAAGTTTAGTAAGTTGAAACCTGCGAAATTTGTGTTATTTAGCCTCGTTTTCTTCAATAAATTTTATTGCATCGCCAACTGTAGCGATTTTTTCAGCCTGATCGTCTGGAATAGTGATGTCGAATGTTTTTTCAAATTCCATAATTAACTCAACTGTGTCAAGAGAATCAGCACCAAGGTCGTTTGTAAAACTTGCTTCTGGTTTTACCTCTGCTTCATCAACACCAAGTTTTTCCACGATAATTCCTTTCACTTTCTGTTCAATTTCAGACATAATTTTTAAATTTTAAAATGTTAGTAATTTGTATATTTATAAATGAATTCTTTAAAATTTTCACAAAATTCGGTGCAAAGAAACAAAAAAAAAATCAAATATGCAAATTTTTTTGCAAAATCAACACCAATTTTATACAAATCGCATAATTCTGTGCAAAATATTGGATTATTTTTTCAATATTTTTGCAACCTGTTCGGCAAAATTTTTCATACCGAGAACACTTGGATGACCTTTCTGTTTCTCAATATTTTGAAGTTCAACTATGGGAACATTATAATGCTTACAAATTTCCCTGCAACTTTCGTTTATTTCTTCTTTTAGTTCCGAATTCAAAATAAAATAAATTTCCACATTTGGATAATGATTCTGTAGCCCTTCGAGCATATATGCCATCGCTGGACGGAATGAATATAGATCTTTTTTCGTCCAATCGGCATATTTGTATTCACCTATAGGAGCATCTGCCCAACTATCGTTTGTACCTCCACAGACAAGAATAATATCTGGATTTCCCAAATTGTCCATACGAGTTATGAAAGAGCGGTCGGAATAATCTCTATGTTTACCACTCCCATCCTTATAACCTGTATTACAGATTGTTGAACCTGAGAACGAATTGTTTACACATAGTTTGTAACCATTATTTTTTATTAATTGGTGCCACCATGTTTCTGTAACTTTCTGCACATCATTACGATATTTTCCTGGCTTATTTTCATACCAGACAGCATTTGTGTCTGGATGCAAATACCCACGATAAGTTGAATAAGAATCACCTAAAACTGATACACTTTTCAGACTTTGTGCAAAGCAGAATACAACCTGCATTAAAACAATTGTTGATAAAATACCTTTCTTCATTTTTGTACAATATTATTTGTAAATGGTTGTAAGTTGTGGGTTATGGATTGTAGGTTAACCTAAAACCGAACACCAGTGTTATTTTCGGCCAAAATCAGCGGGTATCTCGCCCCATTCCTTTGTATCCCATTTTTGGATAGGCGGCAAATCAGCATTTGCACGAAGCCATATTTCGGCACGCCTTATCATCTCATATACTTGTGCGGTCTTTTCATTTCGTTCCAACTGTGTCTTGGCATGCTTGTTTCTCACCCATGCCAAAGCACTCACACTATCAGAATAAATAGTAACGCCTTTAATACCACGTTGCTTCATCAGTGCTGCAGCGTGAACTATAGCAAGAAATTCTCCGATATTGTTTGTTCCAAGTATCGGTCCGAAATGAAATATCTGCTTTTTAGTGATTAAATCCACACCACGATATTCCATCTGTCCAGGATTTCCACTGCATGCAGCATCTACACACCAAGCTTCCATGATATTTGCGGTTTTGCGGTTTTACGGTTTTGCGGACATTGTCAGAGTCAGAGTAAATTGTAAATTCGTAAATTGTAAATCTGTTATGCAGTTTTACATTCGTTCTGGAACTTCTATTCCAAGCATTCCCATGCCTGTTTTTATTATTTTTGCCACGTTTCGGGCAATGACTATTCGTAACTGCTTCTTTTCATCCGACTCAGCCTGAAGAATACTGTAATCATGATAGAACTGGTTGAAGTTCTTTGTGAGCTCAAAGCAATAATTTGCTATGCAACTTGGATTATAGTCATTTCCTGCCTGAGCTATTACAGCAGGGAAACTATTCATCTGCTGAATCAGTGCAACTTCTTTTTCATTGAGCTCAATGTCTCCTGCCAGTTGAAAATCAAGTTCAGAAGGTTGCAGCTTACGCATTATACTACGTATTCGGGCATAAGTATATTGTATAAACGGTCCTGTATTTCCATTGAAATCAATACTTTCAGCAGGATTGAAAAGCATATTTTTACGAGCATCAACTTTCAAAATGAAATATTTCAATGCTCCTAATCCTACAACGCGAGCTATCTCCTGCTTCTCATCCTCGCTCATATCAGTAAACTTGCCAGCCTCATCACTTGTCTTGCGAGCATCTGCAATCATTGTCTCAATCAGGTCATCAGCATCAACAACCGTACCTTCTCTTGACTTCATCTTTCCATTAGGCAATTCCACCATACCGTATGAAAAATGCACAAGGTCTTTACCCCACTTGAATCCTAATCTGTCAAGCAACAAAGAAAGTACCTGGAAATGATAGTTCTGTTCATTGCCGACAACATAAATCATCTTGTCAATCGGATAATCCTGAAAACGCAAGGTTGCGGTGCCAATGTCCTGCGTCATATATACAGATGTGCCATCGCTTCTAAGCAATAGTTTCTGGTCAAGTCCCTCTTCGGTAAAATCTGCCCACACACTGTTATCATCTTTACGGAAGAAGATACCTTTTCCCAGTCCATCTTCAACTTTTTTCTTACCTACGAGGTATGTATTTGATTCATAATAAATCTTGTCGAAGCCTACGCCTAAGGCTTTATAAGTTTCATCAAATCCTGCATACACCCAACCATTCATTTTCTGCCAGAGGGCGCGTACTTCAGGATCGTTATTCTCCCATTTCACCAGCATTTCCTTGGCTTCTTTCATCAATGGAGTTTCAATAGGTTCATCAACAGATTTTGCATGTTGAAGAGCTGCTTCCTGCTCTTTGTTTTTCTTATCAAACAACACGTAATAGTCACCAATAAGATGGTCACCCTTTTTCCCTACAGATTCAGGCGTTTCACCATTGCCCCATTTCAGCCATGCAAGCATTGACTTACAGATGTGTATGCCTCTGTCGTTCACTATGTTTGTCTTCACAACCTTATTGCCATTGGCTTCCATTATCTGTGAGAGTGACCAACCCAACAGATTATTGCGTACGTGACCTAAATGCAATGGCTTGTTTGTGTTTGGTGAAGAATATTCTATCATCACAAGTGGAGAATCTTCTGTTACAGGTTTTTTCCCGAAACAATCATTTTCATCGATGCTCTTCAACTGATCAATAAGCGAGGCATCTGAAATAGTGAGATTCAGGAAACCTTTTATTACATTGAACTTTGAAACATTATCATCGTTTTTCTCCAAATATTCACCTATTTCCTGTGCGGTTGCATCAGGCGACTTATGAGAGATTTTCAACAGGCTGAATACAACCAATGTCAAATTGCCCTCAAATTCTTTTTTAGTCTTCTGCAAAGTCACCATCTGTGGATTTATTTCCTGGCCATACAAATCTTTAACGGCGGATACCACAGAGGCGGTTAATTGTTCTTCTATTTTCATTATTTTTTGCGGTTGGTTCCTGAGTCCGTCGAAGGATGCGGTTTTACGGACTCGGTAAATTGTAAAATTAACTAAATCGTAACTAAATTGGACTCCGAGCTTTGCTCGCCTGAGCACCTACGGAGCGCAAGAAATTGTAAATCTGTAAATTGTAAATAAATTATCAATTGTCAATTATCAATTATCAATTGTCAATTATCAATTATCAATTATGCCTCTGGCATTTCATTCCACGATATACAAGCCAGAATCCTGCAATGGCAAGAGGAATACTCAATATCTGCCCCATATCTATTGCAAGTCCTTGTTCAAATTCTTCCTGCACTTCTTTCAGAAATTCTATGAAGAAGCGGAATGTGAAGCACATAGCAATACAGTATCCAGAAAAAAATCCAGTACCTAATGATTTTCCCAACCGCGTCTTATAGAACAGTATTATTCCGATAATGCCAGTCAGCATATAAAACAATGCTTCGTACAGTTGTCCTGGATGGCGCGGTTGCATATCCACACGTTCAAAAACAAATGCCCAAGGCACGTCTGTAACCTTTCCTATTATTTCGCTATTCATCAGATTTCCCAATCTTATGAACATTGCCGC
>JAZLEX010000043.1:0-10416 GCA_045615485.1 Prevotella sp. | reverse complement strand
GCAATGCAAAGGAATACATGGACTTCCTCGACAAGAAAGGCATACGTAACCGCAAACTCTTTACCACCGACAAGTTTGGTCATACCTGGATGAATGCACGCTATTTCCTTGACAACTCCCTGCGTCTGCTCTTCCAGGATGCTGATCCATACGCAAACATGGGCGAGCAGCAACCACCAGCAAGTGCTGCAAAAAAGAATCTCGACGACCAGAAGCTTACACCAGAGGTGATGAAGAAATTTTTCTCACCTGGTGTGAAGTCGCCTGAATATAATGCTGATGGTAGTGTTACATTCCGTTTCCGTGATGCCAATGCACAGAATGTAGAACTCGATGCGCAGATGCTGAGTAAGCGCCAGCCAATGCAGAAAGATGCAGAGGGCGTTTGGAGCATTACCATAAATACAGCAAAGCCAGACATCTATCCATATTGCTTCATAGTGGATGGCACACAGATTACTGACCCGCAGAACCCATACATCTTCCCTAACGAAGGCTTTAAGAATTCGCTCGTTGATATTCGTGCAGCAGAACCATCTATGCAGGATATTCAGGATGTGCCGCATGGCAAAATCACCTACCGCTACTATCATTCCGACCTTGGGTTTGAGCGTCCGATGTGCGTTTATACTCCAGCAGGCTACAACCCTGAAGGGAAAGAGAAGTATCCAGTACTTTATCTTATTCATGGCATGACCGATACATACGAGACTTGGACAAAGGTAGGCAATGCCAACATCATCCTCGACAACCTTATTGCCAAGGGTCTGGCAAAGAAGATGATTGTTGTGATGCCATACGCCAATCCATACCCAGAAATGATTTTGCGCAAGTTGGCCGACCGTTACGACCCTATGAACACGCAGATTGTGGTTGATGAAATTACGAAAAACGTGATGCCGTTTATCGAAGCAAACTACAAGGTGCTGACCGATGCCGACAATCGTGCTGTAGCAGGATTCTCGCTCGGTGGCAGACAGGCTTTGGCAACAGGCTTTGGCAATCCAGACAAGTTCCATTATGTGTGCGCTTTTGCTCCAGCAATCTTTGGCGAGGAATACAAGGCTAATTTTGGTAGCGGAGTATATGCACCAGTAGAAACACTGAAGAAGAATCTGCGCTACATGTATTTGGGTACAGGACGTCAGGACTTCCTTATTGAAGCATCACGCAATCTACATAACTATTTGCAGGAAGTGGGCGTGGAACACACATTCTACAACCCAGAAGGAGGTCACACATGGATGAACTGTCGCGACTATCTTGAAGCAGTAGCACAGAAGTTGTTTAAGTAAATACTGAAATGAAAATTGTTGTTCTTGATGGTTTTGCCATGACACAAAAAGATTTGTCGTGGGATGAGATGAGAAAATTCGGCGATGTGGTGGTTTATGACCATGATGAGCCAGAAAAGGTGGTGGAACGCCTTGAGGGTGCCGACATTGCAATAACTAATAAGGTGATTCTTGACAGGAATGTAATCAGTCAATTACCCTGCCTGAAAATGATTGCCGTGGCTGCCACAGGCTATAATGTGGTAGATTGCAAGGCAGCATCGGAACATGGGATAGTTGTTACTAACGCACCCGCATATTCCACCGACAGCGTGGCGCAGACAGTGTTTGCCCTGCTGCTCAACATAACAAACCATGTCCAACATTATACCGACGAAAACCGAAATGGCAGATGGAGCCGTAGCAAGGATTTTTGCTACATGGACTATACCTGTACGGAACTTTCGGGCAAGACTTTTGGAATAATAGGTTTGGGCAATATTGGAGAAAAAGTGGCTCGAATAGCCCAAAGTTTTGGAATGCGTGTCGTTGTTTATACCCATCGCAGTCAGAATGAACTTCCAGAAGGAATCCATAAAGTGGAGAAAGAACAACTGATGAAAGATTCGGACATTATTTCCCTTCATTGTCCGTTGACAGAGCAATCACATAAGACTATCAATTCAGAAAGTATTTCGTTGATGAAGAAAAATGTGGTAGTAATAAATACTGGTAGAGGTGGACTGGTGGATGAGTTTGCTGTGGCAGAAGCCTTGAAAAGCGGCAGGATAGCAGCTTTTGGTGCCGATGTGCTGACGAACGAACCACCTCATGCAGACAATCCAATACTGAATGCGCCAAATGCATTTGTCACTCCACATATAGCATGGGCTTCGCTCGAGGCGCGTCAAAGGCTGATGGGAATCCTGATAGCAAACGTAAAAGCCTACATAGAAGGAACCCCGATAAATGTAGTGAGCTGAGATTATAGAAAGCTATAGAAACTATAGATAGCTATAGAAAACTATAGAATCAATCGCACCTAAAAAAATGAAAATACTGAGAGTGATAATGCGATGTTTGTTGGGGCTGGTTTTGATAACTTGCCTGGCATTGATTATTCTACCGCATGTGAGTAGCTTTCAGTATTTTATAGGTTCTACTATAAGCAGATTGCTGTCGGAAAAACTTAATACCAAAGTATCAGTAGGGCGTGTTTATTTAGGACTGCCAAACAAGGCTGTTGTTGATGATGTGCTGATTTACGATCAGCAACATAAGAAGATGATGCAGTCGGACAGGCTTTCGGCTAATATTGAAATTTGGCCGTTGATAAATGACAAGAAAATACGTGTGAACTCAATTGAGTTTTATGGTCTGAATGCCGACATCTATAAAATAGCTGTTAACGGAACTGAACCTCAAAAATACAATTTTCAATTCGTTGCCGAAGCATTTGCTTCTGAAGACACGACACACACACCACTCGACCTGAAGATAAAAGACCTGACCATACGTCGTGGCAATATCCATTATAACGATTTGCACAACGACATTCTTTTGACTCAACTGAACACGAAAATAGTTCTCAAATCGCTTACCGATGACAATCTTTCGGCTCGGATATGCAAGTTGGGAACGATCCTTCGACAGGCTCAGGAACCAACGAAGACGAAAATACTTCGACAAGCTCAGCACAGGCTGTTGGATGTTGAGAATCTGTCTGCAAATATTGATGTTTCGTTTGCGAAGAAATTATATGGTGTGAGCGCGTTTAACCTGAAACTTGACCAATCCAACATCAATATCGACACCATTGGCTACGATGCCATGTCGAAACATTTTATGGCAAAGGTGAGACAGTCGGCTGTGTCCACAAGGGATTTCCATTCAATATTGCCAGTATTGAAGAATATTGATAAAAGAATGATTCTCACAGCCAATTTGGAAGGTGGTGAGGACGAACTCTGCATTAATACATTGGATTTGGTGGCAGCCGATAATTCAATCCGCATTGTGGCAAACGGTAACTTTTCAAAGTACAGGAATGTTGATGCCAACATAGAAAAGTTTGCTTTGAAGAGTGACGTTGTGGCTTCGCTCAGCAAGATTGTGAAACTACCAGATGTGGTTAGAAGGTTAGGTGACATTGGCTATTCAGGCAATCTGAAAACAGGCGACAGCATGTTTGCTGCCAAAGGAAAACTGACCAGTTCGCTTGGAGACGTTGTCGTAGATGGTACGCTGATAGGGAAAAATGCAAATGGCGTGCTGAAAACAGACGGTTTGGATTTGGCAAAATTGCTTACCAATAATAATTTTGGTAAAATTGCAGGCGATGTAGGAATAAGTAAGAATGAAGTAAAAGGAAAAATAAGCCGTTTCGATTATCAGGGCTACACCTTTAACAATATAGCAATTGATATACATGGCAATACAACTTCCTTGTCGGCTCTTACGTCTGACATGGATGTGCAGGCGATTGTAGATGATGTAAACGCCAAGATAACGGCAAATGGAACTTGGAACAAGGCAGAAGGATTGTCGGCAGAGATTGATGCAGAAGATGTGAATCCAAATGGTATGCATCTGATAAAATCCTATCCGAACACAACATTCTCAACAAGGTTGACAGTCGGTATGAGCGAGATGGATATTGACAAGTTCATCGGGCAGATACATGCTGAGGATTTTGTGATGACATCGCCAACAACGGAATTGCATATTGACAAGATTGATTTGGTGGCAGATACTATTGACGGAAAGCGGCAGATTGATTTTACGAGTGATTTGGCAGAAGTTGGCATACAGGGCGATTTCTGTTTTGCAGATGTACCAGCCGACTTTATACACGCCATCCAATTGCGCATTCCTTCTATGCCAGGGCTGCCAAAGGTGGATTATAGGAACAAACACAAATATAGTTTAGACATAAAACTGCTCAATCCAGAAGCATTGAGCCAGATTGTGCAACTACCAATAAAACTTGCCGAGCAAACGACCATCCATGGAGAAATTGACGGCTATGCTGACAAGATGAATATCAAGATGTTGTTGCCTTCATTTGAATATAAGGGCGAGACGTATCATGATTTCATAATGAATTTGGATACGCCAAACGATACCATGTTGTGCAATGTGCACATAAAAAAGCGTAAAACTGACGACAAACCGAATGCAATAAAGCCTGCTTTAATTGCTGAGGTGCGAAGGAAGAAAAGCCACGAAAGTGGATTAACCACAGAATCGCAGAACAGCAAAGCCGAATATGATTTCAATATTGATGTTGCTGCTTCAAATGATAATCTTTCAACATCAATCTCGTGGAATAATCCAAAGAGCGGTAAATTTAATGGACGAATAAATGCAGGTACATCATTTTTCCTTGACGATGATAAAAAACCAGCCCTTCGGGTGAACATACAACCATCAGAACTTGTGTTCAACGATAGCGTATGGAGTGTTGCACCTGCAAAAGTTGAATATGCTAACAATACAGTTGTGGCAGAAAATTTGGAAATACGACATGGCGATCAGTTCTTGAACATAGATGGTACAGCCTCAAGCAGCAGCGATGATAGTCTTGTGGTTTCGCTCCACGATATAAATCTGGAATACATCCTGGATGCAGTTGATTTCCACAGAGTATATTTCTGTGGACTGGCATCGGGAAAGGCAACGGTAAAAGCGGCTTTCGACAATCCGATAGCCTATGCCGATTTGAATTGTCGCAATTTCCAGTTTGAGTATGGTGATTTAGGCACCATGGCAATCAAGGCAGAATGGAATAGAGAGGAAAAGCAAATAGACATAAATGCTTATTCCTCGGATGAGGCTGATGGACACGTGAGCGTAAATGGATACGTGTCACCATCGAAAAACTATATTGATTTAAAATTAGTCCCCGACAATACTAACATGGCATTCCTGCAATATTTTGTGGAGGATGTGATGGATAGTACAGTTGGCAGGTGCAGTGGAAATTTGCAGTTGGTAGGTCCTTTAAGTTCTATACAACTGGTGGGTGCCGTAAGTGCAAATGCCAAATTCCATGTTCATGTTCTGGGAACCGACTATGAAGTGCGCGGTGATACGGTTTATTTCGTGCCTGACGATATTCTCTTCAAGAATGTCACGGCATACGACAAATACAATAATACCGTAGTCGTTAATGGTGGCCTACATCATAAGTCGTTGACCAGAATGACGTTTGTCATAGATTTAGATACAGATAAGATACTCGCATACGACTTTGACGATTTCTATGGCGACTGTTTCTTAGGTACCGTATTTGCCAAAGGCAACGTGGAACTGGATGGCATCAGTGGTAGTGTGGAAATAAATGCAGATGTAACACCGCTGAAAAGTTCAACGTTTACCTATAATGCTGTGGTGCAGAACTATCTGAATACCCAGAAGTTTATTACTTTCAGGGACAAGGGAGATGTGAACGAAAACGATGACTCTGACTCTAACTCTGACGATGACTCTGACTCTGACTTTGACTCTAGCGAAAACAGGATTCGTTCCAACCTTTATTGTAATTTCACTTTGAATGTGGACGAAAATTCACAAATCAGAGTCTTGATGGACAATAAATCAAACGATTATATTACGCTATACGGCAATGGTACACTAAAAGCCAACTACTATAACAAAGGCAAATTCGGACTATATGGAACATACAACGTGAGCCGTGGCGACTATTCGCTGACTTTGCAGAATATCCTGAAAAAAGACTTCCAGTTTCAGGATGGCGGAAGCATAGTATTTGGTGGCGATCCTTATGATGCAATAATAAATTTGCAGGCACTCTATACCGTGAACAACGTCTCGCTTTCCGACCTTGCGTTAGGTACCAACTTCAGCGACAATACTATCCGTGTGAATTGCCTGATGAATATCACTGGTCAGCCAAAGCAGCCGAAAGTGAATTTCGACCTGGAACTGCCAACTGTGAACTCTGATGAAAATCACATGATCCGCAGCATTATCAATAGCGAAGAAGACATGAATCAGCAGGTTGTGTATTTGCTTGGTATTGGGCGTTTCTATACACGAGGTGTGAACAATGCCGACCAGAACGCATCACGTTCGCAAACAACACTTGCAATGCAAAGCCTGTTGTCGGGAACCATCAGTTCACAACTGAACACCATGCTGTCGCAAGTGCTTAAGACAAACAACTGGAATTTCGGAGCCAACATCTCAACAGGAACAGAAGGGTGGGAGAATGCACAGTATGAAGGTATGGTCAGTGGACGAATGTTCAACAACCGACTGCTGTTCAATGGACAGTTCGGTTATCGTGACAACATAAATACAGCGCAAACAAGTTTCATCGGAGATTTCGACCTTCAATACATGTTGACGCAAAGTGGAAGCTTAAGTCTGAAGGCATACAATCAGACCAACGAACGATATTTTACAAAGTCGGCTCTAAACACACAAGGATTAGGCTTGCTGATAAAAAAGGAATTTTCATCGTTTGGTGAACTATTCGGAAAGAAAAGAAAAAAGAAAACTGATAAGTAAATTATTAACTCAAGTTTCGCAAGCTCAACTTGAGCGGTTATACGGTCGCTACGCTTATAGGTTGTACGGTTATACGGTTAAATGGTAAATGGTAAATAGTAAATTGTAAATAGTAAATTGAAATCGTAAATAAATTACACATTATGAATGCTAAAATCGTAAAATCTGCGTTACTATCTGCATGTTGCTGTCTTTTTTTTGCAGGCAGCACTGCTAAAACAATTACCAAAACCTTCAAGGTTCCTGATGGCAACTATAAGGTAACTGCAATTCTTGGAAGTAAGAAATCCTCTGGCGACACTTGGATAAAAGCCGAATCGCGTAGGTTGTTTTATGAAAACATACATACCGACAAAGGCAAGTTCCAGACAGTGACATTTACTGTGAACAAGCGGTCGCCTTACATTGACGATAGCGGGAAAAGCATAAAACTAAAAGACCGTGAAAAGGGTTATGCCAATTGGGACAGTCTGCTCACTATTGAGTTTTGCGGTAATAATCCACAAGTCAAAGAGGTGAAAATAGAAAAGTCAGACAGTGCAATAACAGTTTTTCTCTGTGGCAATTCCACTGTCACCGACCAGGAAAAAGAACCTTGGGCAAGTTGGGGACAGATGTTGCCAAGATGGTTCAACGACAAGGTGTCTGTGGCAAACTTTGCTGAAAGTGGGGAACGTACTACATCCTTTATTGCTTCAAATCGCTGGGCTGCCGTGATGGGCAAGGCAAAAGCAGGTGATTACGTGCTAATAGAGTTTGCGCATAATGACGAGAAGGACAAAGGTGCAGGAAGTGGAGCATGGTACAATTTTTCTTATAACCTCAAAAAAATGATTGATGAAGCAAGAAAGAAAGGTTGTAATCCAGTGCTTATAACACCTACAGCCCGTCGTCGTTTCCAGGATGGCAAGAATCTGAACACACATGGTGAATATCCTGATGCTGCAAAAGCCGTTGCAGCAAGAGAAAACGTACCATTGATAGACCTTACAGCGATGTCAACAGTGCTTTTCGAGACATACGGTGAAGAGCAGAGCAAGAAATTCCTTGTGCATTATCCAGCCAACACTTTCCCTAATCAGCCAAAACCTTTAGCCGACAATACACATTTCAATACCTTTGGTGCATACGAAATATGTCGATGCGTATTGCAAGGCATGAAAGATTTGCATTTGCCGCTTGTGGAATATTTGCGTCAGGATTGCATGAACTTTAATCCTTCACAGCCAGACGACTGGAGCAAATGGCAATGGCCAGCAGATGATGCAGAAATTGTGAAACCAGATGGAAATTGATGTCAGTATTAAAATGTGAAACAAACAATAATTTGATTGTAACTTCGTTATGTTTTTGTTAGATATTACATTTAAAAGATAAAATTATGAATCTAAAAATTAAGTTATCAATTCTAAACTTTCTTGAGTTTGCCATTTGGGGTGCATACCTCATCTCAATGGGTTCTTACCTCGTAAGCATCAACCTTGGCAGCGTTATCGCTTACTTCTATTCCGTTCAAGGATTTGTTTGCATCTTCATGCCTGCATTGATTGGTATCGTTGCCGACAAGTGGATTCCTGCACAAAAGGTGCTTTCACTCTGCCAATTTATTGGTGGCGTATTCATGTGTGCCGCTTGTGCGTATTGCTATATGAGTGCCGACAATGTGTCTTTTTCCACGTTGTTCACTCTATACACAGTTAGTGTAGCATTCTTTATGCCGACGATTGCACTTACAAATTCTGTGGCATTCAACGCACTTGAAAAGGCAGGAATGGACACAATCAAGGACTTCCCGCCTATCCGAGTGTTCGGAACTGTTGGCTTTATCGTAAGTATGCTTGCTGTTGACTGGTGCGGATTACAGGCAAAACCTGACCAGTTTGCCGTGTCTGGAGTGTTAAGCATTGTTATGGCGATCTATGCACTCGCAATGCCAAAGTGCCCAATTAAGAAGGATGGAGAGAACAAGACTCTCATGGAAGCACTCGGTTTGAAGGCTTTTGCCCTGTTCAAAGAGCGGAAGATGGCTATATTCTTTATCTTCTCCATGCTTCTCGGAGCTGCATTGCAGGTGACAAACAGTTATGCAAATCCTTATATATCATCGTTCGGAGCCAACCCAGAGTTCGTTGATACCTTCGGAGTACAGCATGCAAACACGCTGATTTCACTCTCACAGTTGAGTGAAACGCTATGTATCCTTCTCATTCCTTTCTTTATGAAACGATTTGGAATAAAGGTTGTTATGCTTATCGCAATGTTTGCTTGGATGCTGCGATTCGGTTTCTTTGCCATCGGTGACCCAGGATTCCCAGGCGTTTTGCTGCTTGTGCTTTCCATGATTGTATATGGTGTAGCATTTGACTTTTTCAATGTTTCGGGCTTCCTCTTCGTTGATCAGACCACAGGTGCTGATATCCGTTCGAGCGCACAAGGTTTATTTATGCTCATGACAAACGGCCTTGGTGCATCGATAGGACTTCTTGTTGCAGGCGAAGTGGTCAATGCCTACACTTGCGATGAACTTATCAGCGGAGTAATGTACAAGGTTGGCGACTGGACAACATGTTGGACAATCTTCTCTGCCTACGCACTTGTTGTTGCAGTCCTCTTCTTCTTCCTATTCAAATATAAGAAGGAAGCCGAGTAATTAATGATTCAAGAAATCAAAACTCGATTTCGAGACTTAATAACTTCAATAACCATTGAAAGAGGTTCATTACTTCTACGTGCCCAATGCTGGCACTAACGACACACTTCCCGACGATGAGGCACAGCACGCTCTTCGTGTGTTGCGCCTCTCTGAAGGCGATGAACTGCACCTTATGGATGGTGTGGGCAACTTCTATCGTGCCGAAGTATCATTGGCCACGAATCATAACTGCAGCTATCGTATCATTAAATCTATGCCACAGCGGCGACCGTGGCGAGGTCATATCTGCCTTGCCATTGCTCCGACCAAGATGATGGAGCGCACAGAGTGGTTGGTGGAAAAGGCTACAGAGATAGGTGTGGATGAGATGGTGTTCCTGAATTGCCGTTTTTCAGAACGGAGACAGATAAAACTTCCGCGAATAGAAAAAATATGCATATCGGCAGTTAAGCAAAGCCGCAAGGCATGGATGCCTGAATTGTCGGGTATGATAGATTTCGATGATTTTGTATCTACACGCAATAAAGGAAGGCGCTTCATAGCACACTGCTATGAGGAAATACCAAAAAAATCTTTATTTGCAGAACTGTCTAGCCAGCACGATGATGACGAAGACATTATTGTAATGGTAGGTCCTGAGGGAGATTTCAGCATTGATGAAGTGAAGTTGGCATTGAAGAATGGTTTTGAATCAGTTTCGCTTGGCGAAAGCCGACTGCGCACAGAAACGGCAGGGATAGTTTCGGCAGAAATCATGCAACTGGCAAAGACAATCAAAAATGGATTGTAAATAAAAATGGAAAAAATAGGTAATTTGTTTTTATTCGGCTTGTTGGCAGTAATATTGTCGGGATGTGCGAAAGATGATGATTCTTTCAGCACGAATCCTAATAACCTGCTAACGTTCACTTCCGATACAATACGATTAGATACGGTTTTTACCACAATCGGCAG
>JAZLEX010000042.1:0-5354 GCA_045615485.1 Prevotella sp. | reverse complement strand
AGCTGACATCAGTTTTCTCGACCTTTTTATGTCTTCTGCTTCGGTATCAAACAATCCAACCTGAATGGCATCATCGCTCGACAAGTCGGAGAGTATTATCCCTGCTTTCTTATATTGGAAATGAGGCTTGAAAATATGTTTCAGTATGTCTGTGGCAGTCTTTGCAATGACCGCTGTATCGGCAGTAGGCACTGCCATCTTGTCGGTGGCTAATGATTTGTACTGGTCCATATCCTCACGATGGCGGTTGGTGGCAATGAAAACCGTTACGGCCTGACACACAGAATGTTGAGCACGCAGTTTCTGTGATGCAACCGATACAAACTCTACTATATAGGAAGTAAGTTGTTCAAGGTCGGAAGTCATGTAAGCAAAAGTTCTTGAGTGCGAGATGGATTTTTGTTGTGCGCTGTCGTCAAATTCCAATGATGGTATGCCATGCAGTTCCTGCCAAGTCCTCAATCCGTTAATCCCGAACAAGTGTTTTATCTCGTATGCAGGTCTGTTGTAAAAGTCGAAAGCCGTGGTAATATTTCTTGATTTCAATTTCGGAGCTGTCCGTCTGCCAATGCCCCATACCTCAGCAATAGGCATCTGGCGCAGGGCAATTCCGATTTTCTTTTCTGGCAGCACACAAACCCCTTCATAGCCATCGTAATGCTTGGCATACCAAGTGGCAACCTTTGCAAGGGTATAGGATAGTGATACTCCACAACTTACGGGAATGTTTGTGGTTTGGGCAATGTGGTTCTTTATCTTTTCTGCATAGTATCTGAGTTTTTGAGGATCGTCCAAAGGCAGTTCTCCAAAGAATTCATCGATACTGTATTGTCTGAAATTAAGTACTATACCCTGTTCCTTGACCGTCTCCATCAGGTGGCGTGATATTTCGCTATACCTGTTCAAATCGGCTTGAAAAACTGCAATATTGTTGTTTTCAATAATGTCTTTAACCTGGAACATTGGGTTTCCGCGTTTCAGTCCGAAAGCCTTTGCTTCCTTAGTCAGGGCGAGTATAATGCCACCGCCAGTTTCATTGTTGTTTGCCACCATAACAGGCTTTCCACGCATTTTAGGATGCATGGCAACCTCGCAAGAGGCATAAAAAGTGTTGCAGTCGATATGCAGAATCATATGTTATTTCTTACTGAATCTGTTCAATTTATTTGTGTCACAAAGATATGGATTATGTTTGTATTCGACAAGAAAAAATATTACATAATTGCAGACAATGATAAAAATAAAATTTTTCCCATGATTTATTTTGTATTTTGCCCACTTAATCATAATTTTGCCCTGCCAATCAGATTTTGCTTGATTTCCCAAGCTTCGACTTGATAGGTAATAAGGTTTTTGAGTATTTGCAAAAGTTGAATCATATTTACGAAATTAAGGTAAACTATGAGTATAGAATGGATTACAGCCCTTACCATAGTGGGCTATTTTGTAATTTTATTGTTGGTGTCACATTTCACCAGTCGCGAAACGTCTAACGATTCGTTTTTCCGTGCAAAGCGGCAGTCGCCGTGGCCGTTGGTTGCGATTGGCATGGTGGGAGCTTCGGTTTCAGGTGTGTCGTTCGTTTCTGTCCCAGGGCAGGTGGGACATACGCAGATGACTTATCTCCAAATGTGTCTGGGCTTTTTCGTCGGTTACATTATCATTGCGTTTGTTTTGCTGCCGATGTTCTATAAGCGCAATCTTACGACAATCTATTCCTATTTGGGTGAGCGTTTGGGGCTTTGTTCACACAAGACAGGAACATCGTTCTTCCTCTTGAGCAAACTGACTGGTGCTTGTGCTCGTTTTTTTCTTGTTTGTCTTGTCTTGCAGCAGTTTGTGTTCGGCAAGCTTGGCTGTCCGTTTGTCCTGACTGTTTTAATAATGCTTTTCCTCGTATGGTTATACACCAACCGTGCGGGAATCCGAACTATTGTCTATACTGATGTCTTACAGACGTTGTTCTTGCTTGGTACGCTGGCTGCAGTTACAATCTGCATTGCTTCACAGATGAATCTTGATTTCAAAGGCATTTGCCAGACGGTTTCGGAAAGCCCATATGGGAAAATGTTTGTAATTGATGACTGGATGTCTAAACAATCTTTTTGGAAACAATTCTTTAGTGGGGTGTTCGTTGCGATTGTTATGAATGGCTTAGACCAGGATATGATGCAGAAAAATCTGACTTGCAAGAGTATAAAGGATGCACAAAAGGACATGATTGCATACAGTTGCTTTTTCGTACCTGTCAATTTCATTTTGATGGTGCTGGGCGTGCTGCTTTATACGTTTGCCATTAATCAGGGATTAAGTCTTCCTGAAAGTTCCGACAATTTGTTTCCAATGTTGGTATCTGGTGGATATTTCGGTCCAGTCGTAATTATTATGTTCGTGTTGGGAATTACCGCTGCTGCCTTTTCAAGTGTCGATTCAGCCTTGACAGCGTTGACAACGTCTGTCTGCATAGACCTCTTGGGTATTGAACGACGCAAGGACATCTGTCGCGATGAAAAGAAGGGGAAACGCATCCGTCGCAACGTACATATTGTCGTGGTTTGTGCATTTGTGGCTTGCCTACTCATATTCAAGGCTCTCAACAATACGAGTGTGATTGATGCCATCTACATCATGGCATCCTATACCTACGGTCCTTTGCTGGGTATGTTTGCTTTCGGTCTGTTTACCAAATATACGGTTCGCGATCGTTATGTTCCTTTCGTTGCCGTCATCTCTCCTATTATTTGTTATGCTTTGTCGGTTTATGTTCCACAATACACAGGCTATCAGTTTGGTTATGAGTTGCTCATGTTGAACGGCTTTTTAACGTTCACTGGTCTTTGGGCTCTGCGTAAGAAGCAAAGTGTATAGAGGTAATGTAGTTTTTAGCAGGTCTTTTACCACTTCTGAGGCTATGATGATGCCCATGGCAGCAGGAACGAAAGCATTACTGGAAATAGGGATCTCACTCAAGTCCTTTCCCAAAAGAGGACTTGTCTCTTCGCTATACACAACCTTCAGATGTCTAATCCCTGATTCTTTACATTTCTTGCGAATGACTTTTGCCAAGGGGTCAACAGACGTCTTATAAATATCGGCAACCTTCAACATTGTGGGGTTCATTTTATTGCCCGCTCCCATACTGGATATTATTGGTGTCTTTGCAGCCGTACATCTGCGTATGAGCTCCATTTTTGCCGAAACGGTATCTATGCAATCTACCACATAATCGTATTGTGAAATGTCGATGGAACCGGCATTTTCTGGTAAATAGAATTGTTGTATGGCTGTAATGTTGCAATCTGGATTTATGTCTCTGATGCGTTTGGCTGCTACTTCAACCTTTGGCTGCCCGATTGTGGAATGAAGTGCAATAATCTGACGGTTGATGTTGGTAATATCCACCTTATCGGCATCGACTAAAGTTATCGTTCCTACACCGCTTCGAGCCAGCACTTCAAGAGCGTGACCACCTACGCCACCTATTCCAAAGATGATTACACTACTGCGATGCAGTTTTTCTATTCCTTCACAACCAAAGAGTTGTTCACTTCTTTCGAGTTCTGATTGCATCGACTATTTTTTCTTTCTTTATGATTATTGCCAAGAACCCTATAATCAGAAGTGTGTTGAGTGCCGTAGCAAATACAACATCCATTCTGCGTGTACCGAAATACATAATTGCAAATATAATAGCGGTAAGGATAGTGTAATAGCCTATCTCCTTAAGTGGATAGTTTATTGGGTTGTGTTTCTGACCAAAGAAGTAAGAAAGCAGCATTGTGGTTCCATATCCAGCAAATGCGCCCCATGCACATGCCATGTAACCCATAGATGGTATGAGCAGCAGGTTTATGGCAAACAGCACTATTGCTCCTGATATTGAGAAAAATGCTCCATAGATAGTCTTGTCGATGAGTTTATACCAGAAACTGAGGTTGAACACAATGCCCATCATCACTTCAGAAGCCATAACTATTGGCACAACTTTCAGTCCTTCACGATAGCCCTTATTACCGATTATGTATTGCAGAATATCAATATAACCGATTACGCAAAGGTATGCCACAAAGGTGAAAACAATAAAATATTTCATTGCCTTTGCATAGAGTTCCTTGCTATTTTTATCTCGTGCACTTCCGAACACAATCGGTTCGTAGGCATATCGGAAAGTCTGAGTGATAAGTGCCATGATCATTGCTATTTTCACACATGCTTCGTAAATACCCAGTTGAGTGCGTCCGTCTTCCTGTTCGAGCACTCGCGGCAACATAATCTGTCCTGCCACCTGATTGAGTATTCCTGCAATACCGAGTACGAGCAAAGGCCAGGTATAGACAAGCATTTTCTTTGCCACTCCTTTATCGAAAACCCATTTTACGCAAGTCCACTCCTGAACCATAAGCAACGAAATAGTTGTGGTGCAGAAAAGGTTTATGGCAAATACCCATTTCACGCTAACCACCCAATCTTGGTTCTGCATTGGAAGAATAAGGAAGCATAGCAGGTTCAGTCCTACGCTCATTCCTATGAAAAGCAATTTCAGCGCAGCAAACTTGTATGGTTTGTGCTGGTTTCTCAAATAAGCAAACATTACGGCTTGGAAAGCATCCTGAGCAACACACAGGTACAACATTCCAACATACCATTTATGTTCGGCATAGCCTAATGATGCTGCAATAGGATTGATAAAGACTACCACCAGAACAGCAAACAATAACGACAAGCCTCCTACCAAAATCAAAGAAGTGGAATAAACTCGGTCTTTTTCTTTTTTGTCATCAACCTTATTGATGAAACGGAAAAATGTTGTTTCCATTCCGAAGGTCAATATCACGAGGATAAGTGCTGTCTGAGCATACAAGTCAGCAACAATTCCATAATCACTACATTTTGCCAGCGTATAAGTATATAATGGGACAAGCAGCCAATTCAGAAATCTACCTATTATACTGCTCAGACCATATATTGCTGTGTCTTTGAATAATCCTTTAATATTTGCCATTATTTACAATTTACAATCCAAAAACCTCAACCCTCATAATACCAAATCAATATTTCGGGCGCAAAATTAAACAAAAAATTTGATTTACCAAATAATAATCCAGAAAAACTCTACCATATTAAGCCCTTTTATCGGTTCAATGGAAATTTAGATTAAGTTAAGGTGGGTTCTATTAATTATATTGCGATGATTTCAGAATTATTTTTGAGCAGATTTCTTTGGTTAAAGCAAGTGCATAGTTTACTATGTAACTCGCATTGAGCAAGTGCAGAAGCTAAGTTTACTTAGATTATGCCGAGCGTGGGGCGAGTCGATGCAATCAATTGATTTAAGCAGAGGAAGATGCCAAAAA